>JAESUL010000075.1 GCA_016763115.1 Phycisphaerales bacterium
CGAGCGTTCCAAGAGCGGCATCACCGGCAAGGTCCGCCAGAACTAAGTTCGGTCTGACGACTTCCAAATACCTCATCGGGTGCCACTACTCGCTGTCTTCAGCGCAGTAGTGTCTTTGATCTATTGGTAGATCCAGCACTACTGCGCCCTTCGGGCGAGTAGTGGCACCCGGACCAGGTTCTGTCTGAGGGCTCCTTCTGTTCGTCATTTCGCCTCCCCCGAGTTTGTGGGGGAGGTGGCTGCGCGGCAGACGGAGGGGGTCTTTGGGTGGTGGTGTTGTGTTGGATAAAACGAAGAGTAAAGCCGAAGCAAGACCCCCTCCGCCTCACCTTGTTCGGCACCTCCCCCACAAGCGTGGGGGAGGCGGAAAGAGTGGGGTCTTGTGGAAAAAGAGCCCGCCAGGCACGACCTAGCACGAATCAGCATCAAAGATGATCTCTTTCGGAGCCCTCCCCATTTGTTGGGAGGGCTTTTTTTCATCGGATAACCGGCTGACCAGAGGGGGCTTGGAGACTACACTCTCCTCCCGCATCGCCCGCTTCATCGTGGTCGATGCACACCTTTGTTGGGGCTTGGCACCGTGCTCGGCTCCTCAACTCCCCAACCGCTTGCCGGCGGGTTGGGGCAGGACAGCGAAAGGAGCAATCCATATGGCAAAATCAATCAAACTTCTGCTCACCGAGAGCGTGGACAACCTTGGCATCGTTGGCGATATCGTCAATGTCAAAACCGGGTACGCACGCAACTACCTCCTCCCGTTCGGGTACGCAACGACCCCGAGCGATGAACTCGTTGGGCAACTCGCCGAGAAGCGAGCCCAGGCCGAGAAGGATGTTGCTGCGCGTCGTTCGATGCGTGAAGACATGATCTCCAAGCTCGACGGCCAGGAACTCACCATCATCCGCGCGTGCAACAACCAAGGGCAGCTCTACGGCTCGGTCACCCAGCAGGACATCGCCTCGGCGCTCAAGGAAGCCGGGTTCGCCGTCGTTCCCCGCGAGGTCCGTCTGCCCGGCACCATCAAACGCGCCGATACCTTCGATGTGCATGTCAAGGTTGAATCAGACCTCGAAGCACACATCAAGCTCTGGGTCGTCGCCGACCGCGAGCTCGAAAGCGAGGAGAGCGAAGAGATGGAGTTCGACAACGAGGGCGAGCTGATCATCAAGGATACCAAGAAGCCAGCGAAGGCCGATGCCAAAGCCGAAGAGCAAGCCGCCCCCGCAGCGGAATAATCCCACGGCTCATCTGATCTGAATCCTCGGGTTCGATCAGCATACAAGTTCTAAAAAAAGCCCCGCAGATCGCGGGGCTTTTTATTTCGTTTGGTGCTTGGCAAGATTACCTTCTCTTGGTCGGCATCTTGGGCTTGAAGTGCAAGATCGCATCGTCGCCGACTACCAAGTATTCGATCTCGACATTCTGGGTGACAATGAACAGAATCCGGAGTTTCTGGTCGCCGATGCGGCTCGTGCTCAGCGAGGGCATATCGGTCAGCCCCTTGAGCGTGGACCCGTTGGTGTAGCGGATCTCCATGATCTTCTCATCCTGATAGACAAACCCGATCGCTTCGTACTCGCCGCCCTTGGTGTCGATCAGTTTGATGGGTTTGTCCGTATCGGTCAGGCGCATCGCGCCATCGAGCAGGCTCGCGGGCATGTCGGGGGAGACATCAATCTGGACCATCTGCTGGCGTTTGCCCAGCGAGAACTTGTCCACACGGAGCCGACGATCGGTGGGGGTGTTGTTTCTTCCCAGTTGGGCCTTGACATCAAACTTGCCCTGCCCCTCGGACAACAGGTTGTCGTCGAGGGTGAAGCCCTGGGATTTGGCGGTGGTGGTGGACATCATGTTGCGCAGCGAGTTGCCGATGAGCACGCCCTGAACCACATTGGCTGAGCCATCGACAACCTTGACATCGCTCATGTTGAATGTTGCCTTTGGGGCATCACCCTTGAGCAACGAACCCGAGCGAATCCGCCGATCACGATCGGCTACGGATGAGATCTCGGCAATCTTCATGCTCGATTCTTCGAGGTTGATCCGCACGCCCTTGATGCTCAGCCCGATCGGAGTGTAGTCGGCGGGGACCAGGAACTCGAAGCCCATCGGGACGGCGGTCTTGCCGCCGACGGAGTTGATGAACACATCGTTGGAGTCAAAGCGCCACCGACCGTCGGGGCCGTCAATGGATTCGGAGATCGTGGCGACGGGGTGCATGGCGAGGGTGTCGCCGTCCTTGTTCTGGGCGACGAGCCGGATCTGTCCGTTGGAGACCATAACCTGCCCGCCCTTTTTGCCGCGTTCGCGTGCGTTGGGTGCAAAGTTGACGACAAAACCGGCGAGGTACCCTTCGTCGATTTTCTTGCTATCTATATCAAGGTACCCCTGGGCGATGGGATCTCGCTTGTCCTTGAGCAGGTCCTCGACCGGGGTGGACCCGTCGATGGACCCGATGGTGTAGGCCGAGGTGAGTCTGAATGCGTCATCGGTGTAGGTGTTGCGTGCCCCGCCATCGCCCGCGCTGATCCGGTTGCCGAACCGGGCGATATCGAGATCGGGGTACCATTTGGCAAGTGGTTGCGAGGTCGACAAGGTGCCCTGGGAGAGCCCGCCGTAGCTCATCGAGACAAGCCGATCGACCGGAATCCACAGCGTATCGGTGCGGACGAGTGCGCCCTGACCGGCGGCACGATCTTCGGAATACCACAGAGGCTGGTACCCAAGGAAGTTGGAGGGCAGACGCATCGCGCCCAGCGCGATCACAAAGATGCCCGCGGTGATCATTGCAGTTTGGAATCCAAAGAGGAACCCAAAGATGACATCAACCATGCCCCAGTTTTTGATGTTGCCTTTGACGACCTTGTCGGTGATGACTCGCAAGACAATAAGCGTCACCACGAAAGGCAGAATCAAGCCCACGCCCCAGGCGAGCCCCTCGATGAACGAGAAGAACCCACGCTCGGGCGAGAACCCGACGATCATCATCGAGAGGGGTTCCCAGAGTCCAAAGGCCACCGCGCCGGCGGTCAGCACGCACAGCAGATGAATGAGCGAGTTGAACGCGCCGCGGAAGATCCACGCAGCGGTGATCGAGAGCACGAGTGCGACGACGATAAGATTGAGTATCATGGGATTGGTTCCTCCGGTGATCCGGTGGTCGATTGGGGAGTGTTCGATCGCTCTTTAGCTTGCTGAGGCCTTGGGTTTCGATGAGCTCTTGCGGGGTTTAGAAGCCGTGATCCGCGTCACTTCCTCGATGCTGGTCATCCCGTCAACCGCTTTGCGGAGGGCGGATTGCTGCACGGATGGCAACCCGCGTTTACGCATCGCTGAACGCAGCGCGGTCCAGTTTTCTTCTGCGATCAGCACGCGTTCCTCGTTTTCGATGACAAACACGCCGAAGCACCCGGTCTGACCGATGTACCCGATGCCGTTGCAGACCGAGCAGACCTCGGGCTTGTTGCGGACGAGCACTTGCCCGCCCTTTTTGAAGAGTTGGCTGACCTTGTCCTCGGGGAGTCCGAGTTTTTTGAGCATATCGGGTGTGGGTGCGTAGGGCACCTTGCAGTTTGAGCACAGCACACGGACGAGCTTGGATGCGACCACGCCTCGAAGTCCCTTGCCCGCGAGTTTGGGATCGCCCACCGCCTTGGTATAAATCTGGATCGCACCCAGTGCGCTGTCGGTCTTGAGCGAGAGGTACACCCGTGAACGATCAAGATCGGAGTTGGCGATGTTGAGCGCGGTCTCGGTATCGGGCAGTTCAACGATGCCCACGACATCGGGGTCGCGCCGGAGCGTCGAGCGGACGGTGGTTGCAAAGTCTGGGCCGTCGGCGGAGACATCAAACTCGATCTGTTTGATCCCTTCGAGGGGATCTTCAATTTCCATCTCGATGGTCTGGATGTTGGAGGTGTACGCATCGTGCAATCGCAGAATCGAATACAACGAGGTCGTGCGTCCGTTGTCCGATGGCGACGCGAGCAGGACCACGCCGGTGGTGTCACTCGCCCAACCCTTGAGTAGATCGAGTTGTTTGTCGAACAATCCGAGGTCGGCGGGCTTGCGCCGCACAGCCTGCGTGGGGTTGAAGATCATCGACATCTTCATGCCTGATTTGGACCCCGAGCTCACCAGTTTGACATCGACCCCGGTCATCCCGCTGCCGTTGACGGAGACCTGCCCGTGGAGTTTGCGTCTGCGGTCCTTGAGATCGAGCCCGGCGCATTTTTTCCAGAAATCGATAATCTGGTTCGCGTCGGCTTTGGGCAGCGGGTCGCCCGCTTGGCGGACGCCATCGACCAGGTAAGACGCGGCGTAGGTGCTCTCGCTGGCGGGCAAGAAATCAATCTGCGAAGCGTGCATCGTGAAGCCCTTGATGAGCAAGTGCTCGGCCGCAACCCGAACCGGGAGGTCGGGAGATTCTTTGCCCGGTGGGGGAATGGTCATTTTGGAAGCGCCGACGATAATCAGTTCGCTCGAGCCAAGTGATTTGGCGAGTTTTCTGGCATCACGCTTGGCGGCAGCGTCTTTCATGTTGAGGACGAGTTTGCTGCCCTCGGGGACTCGATGGTCCCTGTTGGTGATGCCCGCGAAGAGCAGGATATCGAGTGCGAGAATCACGATGATCCCAAAGAACGCCGCGGCGAACCCGGCGATCCCGCCGATCGGAATCCGGAACATCGCCAATGCAACCATTGCGAAGATCATGTGGATCAAGGCCCATTTTTCGCGTCCGAGGAAGAAACGCTGGGCGTGCTTGTCGAGTGACTTGGAGACCACCCATGCCCACCCGATAAACGGAGCGATCAGCAGGAGTGGTTTCCACCACGAGACGAGCACGAAGGTCTCGGAGCCGAGGGTCAAGGTGCCGATGGGCATGATCTGCAATGATTCAAACACGCGCGTGATCCTTCTCTTACTTCCACAGGGGAGAAACCGTTTTTCGGAACCCCATCAGTATTCGGTGCCCGGCGATTCGACGCCGAGCGATCCGGTCTTCATCTCTGCCCAGTGTACCTCCGGGCGTGTTTCCGCGTCTGGTTTACGCGAACTTCTTGAGCTTCATCTGCAGCTCGTCCACATTGGGCGATGCCTCGATGGCGGTCCGCATGTGGATGTACTCTTCCTCGACGAGCCTTACGAGTGAATCGTTGAAATCGATCATCCCGATCGTCTGGGCCTCGACCGAGTTGAGCACATCGCGGAGATCGCCCTCGCGTTCTTCGAGGATGTACTTGCGGACCACACCGTTGTTGATGAGGATCTCGAGCGCAGGAATACGGAAAATCTTCTCGTGCAGGGTTGGTAGCAACTTCTGGTACACAAACGATCGCATCTGGAACGCCAGAATCTTGCGGACCTGGTCGACCTCGTCTTGAGGGAACAGCCCGTAGATACGAGAGAAGGTCTGGGTGGTGCTTGATGCGTGGATGGTCCCGAACACAAGGTGACCGGTTTCCGCCGCATGAAGGGCAGCCTCGAAGGTTTCTTGGTCGCGCATCTCGCCGATCAGCACAATGTCGGGGTTCTCACGAACAAGCGCACGAAGACCGGTCTTGAAGTCCAGACAATCCAGCCCGATCTCGCGTTGATTGATCGTTGCTTTTTTGTCCTCGAAGATGTATTCGATCGGGTCTTCGAGGGTGAGGATGTGGACGCTCTTGCGTTGGTTTACATAATCGAGCATCGAGGCGATGGTGGTGGACTTGCCCGAGCCCGTCACGCCACAGAGCAGCACGATCCCCTGAGGCTGCATCGCCACCTCGGACATGATCTCCGGAAGATACAACCCCTCGAAGGGCAGGATCTCGGAGGTGATGTTTCGCGCTGCGACCGAGATCGTGCCTCGTGCCTGGAAGAGGTTGACGCGGAACCGGTGCTTGGCGTCGTAGTTGTACGCGAAGTCCACCGATCCGAACTTGTGCAGATCTTTGAACTGCTCTTCGGAAAGGATGTTCTGGGCGATCTCGAAGAACTCCTCGGCACTGACCGGATCGACATCCATCGCTTTGAGCACGCCTCGCATCCGTAGCTTGGGCTTTTGCCCGGATTTCATGATGAGATCCGAAGCGCCAAACTTGATGCACGCTTTGAGGAAATCTCCCCATCGGGTGGCGTGGGGGTCCTTGGTCGTCCGCCCGGTCAGGTTCATATCGACATGCCCGGTTGCGGAGCTTGTTTCTGGGGAATCGGTCACGCTCATCGTGCGGGGGTCCTCTCGAACACTTGCCGGGCTCCTTTGGAGTTCGGCACTGGGGAATTAATGGTGTGGGCACCGTTCGATGCCCGCGGGGAATGCCTGCCCGTGAATAATGGGCAGGGTACAAGGATATGCGCGTGCGAGTGCCCGCGGTGGACTTCTCGATTCGTTTCTGCATCCCCAGCGGTTCCCCGGTTCGTGGTCGATCGCGGTTGTTGGGCAGAAAAACAGCCCCGGGTGTCCGGGGCTGTGTGAATAGGCAAGATATGCAAGAGGCGGGGTTATTTGGCGCCGACGGGCTCTTTGGGCTGTTCCTCGGTGGTGCCGAGGAAGTTGGCTTCGAGCTCGACGCGGATTTTTTCCATCGCCTTATTCTGGATCTGGCGCACCCGTTCTTTGGTGACGCCGATGATTTGCCCGACTTGCTCGAGGGTCATGGGTTTTTCCATGCCCCCGGTTTCGAGCCCGAACCGGTGTTCGAGAACGGTGCGTTCGACCGCGGTTAGGTCGGCGCGGTTGGCGACGACGATCTGGCGGACCTCGCCTGCGGTGTCTTTCTCGAAGTCGGCCCGTTTGGTTTCGAGGTAGTTGGACTTCTCGAGCTTGGGATCGAAATCGGTGGGGAACCGTTGACGGTACTTGCTCAGTTTCATCCCCTGACGACTGAACGCCTTGAGAATCGCCCGGCACGCATAGGTCGAGAACTTGAACCCGCGGCCGGCGTCGAACTTGTCGACCGCACGCAGCAACGCCATATTGCCCTCGGAAACAAGGTCGGCAAAGTCCACCTCGGACATACGCGTCCGCTTGGCCATCGCGAGCACTAACGCGAGGTTGGTCTCGGCGATCTGCTCGCGGATACGCTCGGCCTTGCGGTGCCAGTAGAGCAATCGCTCGGCCTGCTCGGCGGTTGGCTTTTTGTCCGGACGCGCCCACGCAGCCCGTTGGAGCTCACGCACCCGGTACCGCGAGTAGTTGAACTGGTGGAACAACACACGCTCCTCAGCACCGGTCAGGATCACCTGCTGGGATGATTTGACGGTGCGGGTCCGTGCGATTGATGAAATGTCGTCCATCACCGGGTGGTACCATGTGGTATCGGGCTTGGCGATGTCGGGGGCATCCTCGTAGATGTTCTGCTCGGCGTCCTCTTCGTAGAAAACCTCCGAGTCGATGAAGTCTTGCTCTTTGACGAGGATCTGGTTGAGCATCCGCTCGTCCTCGTGGCTGAGTTGGCGGGCGGTCTTGCCAGCGCGCGTGGATGTCCGCGATACACCAACGCGGTGCCTGCGGCGCATCTGTTCGAGCGGGCGGGGGGTTTTTCGTGCTGCTTGCGTCATGCTGTCTCCTCCGCCACTTCTGTGTGGCGGCTTTCTTTCGTCTAGGCGACCCTCGGATATTTCCAAGGGGCGGTATGATTCCATCCAAACACCCGAAAGTGGGTGATTGTTTTGGCAACCCGATATCAAGCAGCAGATTGGGGAGTTTTCCGGGGTGGTGCCTGAAGCGGTCATGGTGACTGCATCGGGTACTGCTCGGAACCCACTCTGTGGTTCATCGGGTTGTCGTGCTGGTTCTCCGGTGTGTTGTTGCGACCAACGCAACTCCACCACACATTCGGATTGCCAGCGCCTCCTGCTCTGCTCTGTGCTCCACTTCCGGTGTGGAGTTTCGGGATGTACACGCCTCGAAAGCCGATGTTGTTTGGTCAGGCCGATTGAGGCTCTCTGACGCATTTACCCTGGCTTGGGCGTGTTCGGAACGCATGACCCCCTCGGATGAGAGGATCGTGCTCTTTACTTACGCATCGGGGGGGTATTTAGTTTCCCAAATAGTGACCCAAGATGCATGAATTCGCACAATTCTTTACACACTTCTTCGGATGTCTGCTGACCAACTTTCCGTCAGCGGGTTCGAGATTGCTACTCTGGACGATTTTGATCAAAAAAACATCAAAATACACCCATATGGGCACCAATCGCGACTTGTTTCGACCAATCCTGGCCCTTTGATGGGAGTGTACTCGGCTGAGTATTCCCATCGGAGCGGCTTGCATCCTTTCAAGCCGTGTTCGACTCTTGTGAACTTGGGGGGTTGACGACCGATAAATCGCGTCCTACCGTTGTTCATTCGGGGATCAAGAGGTTGACTTCGTCAGGCTCTCGATTTGCCTCGATCGTTTCTACGAGTCGGATTCCCAGTATACACACTCTTCATTTCATCTGCAACAGCGATTCCAAAAACCTGCTTGTTGTAATCAGATGTTTGGTGTGTATATGGTCAAAGTACTTGAACTATATGGGTTTGTCAACACCCCATCCACATTTTTTCTGAAAGGGCACATTATGGGCTTTGAACTGCCAGAACTCCCGTACGCATACGACGCCTTGGAACCGCATTTCGATGCCAGAACCATGGAAATCCACCACACCAAGCACCACGCCGGGTACATCGCCAAAGCCAACGCTGCCCTCGCAGGCACCGATTGGGACGGCAAATGCACCGGCGAGATCCTCGCACGCATCCAGATGGTCCCCGAGAACATCCGCACCGGCGTCCAGAACAATGTTGGCGGGCACGCGAATCACTCGCTCTTTTGGTCGATTCTTGCCCCCGCGGGCAACGGCGGCGGCGGCGAGCCCACCGGGGCACTGGCTGACGAGATCAACAAGGTCTTCGGGTCCTTCGAGGAGTTCAAGAAGCAGTTCGCCGAGCAGGGCGCAACCCGGTTCGGTTCGGGCTGGGCGTGGCTCGGGCTCGATAAGGACGGCAAGAACCTGCATGTCGGCTCGACCGCCAACCAGGACTCCCCGATGATGTTCGGGCACAAGCCGCTGCTGGCACTGGATGTCTGGGAGCACGCGTACTACCTCAACTACCAGAATCGGCGACCTGATTACATCAATGCGTTCTGGAACATCGTCAACTGGGCGAAGGTTTCCGAGCGCTACGAGCAGTTCAAGGCGTAAGCGAACGATCAATTTCAATCAATGAAACCCGCGGTGCATCTGCGGGTTTTTCTTGGTGAGGTGGGTTTTTCTGGTGGGATGGGCTTCCAGCCCGTCCTTTTCAATGGAATGTAGTTCAAGAAAGACAAAAGAGACGGGCTGGAAGCCCATCCCACCAGAGTCAAAATCAGCAACGACATCAATATCCAGTTCCGTCGCGTTGTCAAGGAACTGGTCAATCAAAATCGGAGCGTCATCAAGTCCAGAAACATCCACCGCCGTCAGCATGTAATGCCGCAGTGCTTTTTCATCGGGACAAATCTCCATCCCCCGCCCGCCAAGCACATAACTCGGCCGCACCAAAACCGGATACCCAATCCCCCCCGCAATATCCACGGCCTCATCAATCGACCGAGCAATCCCCGACGCAGGCCTCTTGAGATCAAGCTTGGTCAACATCTGATCAAACCGATCCCGATCCTCCGCCCGATCAATCGACTCCAGAGTCGTCCCCAACATCGGAACCCCCGCCATATCCAATCCATGCGCCAAGTTCAACGGAGTCTGCCCGCCGTACTGCACAATGACACCTGCGAGTGATCGGTTGTTCTCAACGCTTCTTCGGATTTCGTTTGCATTGCTCTCAGTGAAGTACTCGTCGAGCTCACTCCAGTCGTCACCATCTTTATCAAAGCTTTTTAATGTCGGTTCTTTACCGAGGGGGAAGTCGGCCAGCCAAAAATCTTTGTTTCGATCAACGAATTGAGCATGCCATCCGTCATCATATTTCTTGCTAGTGTATCGGACAGCATCGATTTGCATCAAATGGGTAATGCCGTGCAAGGACGCAGCATGAAGCACTGAATGTTCAAAATTTGTGGGCTTATGGCATTCTTGCTTGGGATCATTCCGTATTGGGAACAGTGAGGTTTCCCCTGCATCACATACTTCAGTGATCGAGGCAGGTCCAGTCGCATTTAGTGTCTCCGTCACATTCAATACATCCTCAAGCGTCAATGGCTCAAAGAACAACACATCACTCGTGTCATAATCCGTACTCACCGTCTCCGGGTTCGAGTTGATCATCACCGCG
>JAESUL010000076.1 GCA_016763115.1 Phycisphaerales bacterium
ACCATGCCCGGGCCGCCGCCGAAGGGGCGATCGTCGGTTTTGCGGTGCTTGCTGGTGGTGTAGCCCCGGATATTGGTCGCCAAGACCTCCACAGCCCCGGACTGGCGGGCCCGCGCGGGGATCGAAACCCCCAGCGCGGCGGGGGATTCGGGGGCGAACATCTCAGGGAATGTGGTCAGGACATCGATCCGCATGGGCGATGGTAGGTGCTGCTGGGTGGATTCTGCGAGGTTTGGGGCCAATCATTGAGACCCGGAACATGCAGATGCCGCCGAAGTGTTCGGTGCGCCGAGGGAAAAGACGGCTCAGAAATGACCCGTTGTTTCGGTTTCAAGGTACCCCGCATTGAGCGGGCGAAAAGGTGTTTGAACTTGGTTCGTATCCGTATGCAGCGATTTGGTCGCCGTCACCGTCCGTTCTACCGTATTAACGCGATCGATCAGCGCACCCGGCGCAATGGTCGCGTGCTGGAAAACCTGGGGTACTACAACCCGATGGACCCTGATGAGTCCAAGCAGCTTTTGCTCAAAGAAGACAAGATCAAGGCGTGGCTCGCCAAGGGCGCCCAGCCCTCGGACACCCTGCGTGACATGCTCGGCAAGGCCGACTTGCTCGAACCAAAGATGAGGGCCGAGTGGGAAGCCGATCGTGCAACCAACATGAACCGAGGCAAGTGCAAGCTCGCTCTCAAGCGTGTTGAGGCTGCGGTTGCATCACTCGAAAAACTCGCTGAGGATGCCGATGTGACCTCGTTCGTCAACACGGGCAAGAAATCGTTGACCATGGCGAAGGCGACTCTTTCGCCCGCGAAGTTCGCTGATGCCGAGAAGGCTGCGGATGCTGCTGAGGCGGCCCTTTCCGGTGCCCAGAAGGCGGCGGCTGCGGACAAGCCCGCTGAGGAACCCGCAGCAGCGGAATCCGAGTAAAGGTCCAATTCGAGATTATTATGAAAAACGCCCGTCAAACGGGCGTTTTTTTATACGATAACGGGTTTGTTGATCGATTTGAGCCCATCGGTCTGGTAGTCTTATGGCTCGTGAGTTTGTTTTCAACGAGGAAAAAATGATGTTCAATACAAAAGCGTTCCTGATGTGTGCAGCGATGGGTTTGGCGGGGTTTGCAAACGCGGAGCCGATTTCGTACCAGGGTCAACTCAAGGACCAGGGAGTCGCGGCCAATGGGGTGTATGACTTCAAGTTTCAACTCTTCAACACCGAGGTCGGCGGCACCCAACTCGGCGTCGAGCAAGACGCGCCGGATATTAATGTCACGGACGGGCTGTTTCGTCAGGACCTCGAGTTCGGCGATGTGTTCAATGCCAACGATGCGTGGTTGCGGGTGTTCGTTCGTGTAGGGACTTCAACAGGTGCGTTCACCGAGTTGCTCCCTCGCCAGAAGATCACCGATGTGCCCAAGGCCGCCTATGCAACGGTGGCTGAGACTGCGCTTGATTCATACTGGCAGGTGGGTGATTCAAGCAGTATATTTTATGGTGATGGAGTCGAGCGGGTTCTGGTCAACCGATCAGCACCGATCAACCTCAACGAGTTCTTTGGCGTCCACGCCAGCACGGTTGGAACCGCATTTGGTGGGATGCACATCTCGACCAATGCCGGCGGGCATCCGTTTTACGGGTATGTGGTTGGTGGCATCATCAAGTCGTACTCCTACTACGCCCCGGGTACCGATTCATGGAACCTCTGGGTAGGGGGCAACGATGTCTTCAATATCGATTCGAACGGGGACCCCGTGGTCGCCGGTGACATGGCAGCGGGGAGTGTTGTTGCAACAGGTGATCTCAATGCGGACGGGAATGTGATCGCCGGCGGGAGTGTGAGTGCACAAGGCGCGGTCACCGGTGCGTTGTTCGGGCTCACCAGCAGCCGAACACTCACCTATTCGGTCTCCGGTGATACTTTCCATTCCGGGAGCGGGAGATCCTTCGCCGGCGGCGACGCCGTGGGCGGGGCGTACCAGACCCAGAGCGGGCAGGGGTGGCTGATGGCACCGGTCAATCTTCCCGACGGCGCGGTCGTGACCTCGGTGCGTATCAGTTTCCTTGATAACTCGACCGGCGATATGGCGGTTGCGTTGCAAGCAAGAAACTTCACCGGCACACTTTCCGAACTGGCGTTGATCCAGAGTTCGGGGGCATCGGTTGCGGTCCAGACCATGACAACCACGAACATCGCCGAACCCGTGATTGACAACTCGCTGCGTGGGTACCATCTGCGTGTGTTTTCGTCCTTCTGGCCCGGAAACCTGCTTCTGCGGATCTTCGGCGTCCAGATCGAATACACCGTTGATGAGGTGCAATAGGTCCGCAATAGCGTTTGTTGGGCCCGAGTGAGAATTAAGTCTTTGCTCTGTACCAAGATTCTGGTATGCTCTAGTAGCCGGTTTTCAGGCCGGTTTTTTTCTGAGAACACAGGAGCAGAGCAATGAGAATCACAGGGGTTGGGGCCATCGTATTGATGTGCATGATGACGGGGCTTGTGCAGGCCGAGCCGTTTACTTACCAAGGGCAACTCAAGGACGGCGGAGTGCTCGCCAGCGGGATGTACGATTTCAGTTTTTTCCTTCACGACACGGAGGTGGCTGGGAGTGTGATTGCACCGGGGGTGTTCATCGACGATCTTGAAGTGGTCGATGGTGTATTCTCGACGGAACTGGATTTCGGCGATGCCTTTAATGGCGACGATCGTTGGCTTCGGATTGGTGTCCGCCCGGGTGCACAACTTGCTTTGTACACGACGCTTAATCCGCGTACCGCGATCAACTCTACCCCTAAAGCTTTGCATGCCAATGTCGCCGATGTAGCGCTCAATGTACCTTGGATGGTGGCACCAGGGATCATTACCTATACCGGCGAAGTCTTTGCAGACCGCTATGTATACAACATTCCAAAGACACAGGTCATCTCGGTGAGTGGTAGGACCTTTGTTTCGGGGTCGGATAATCCGTTCAGAGTGACCAATGGAGGTGTCTATCAAGCTTCTGCGGGCCCGGGCACGCTCTTTGCGCCGCTGCACATTCCCAACGGGGCGCTGATCACGAGCATTACCGTCTACTGTTCGGATACCGCACTAGGAACGATGAATGTGAGCGTTTCGTATGAGTCAAACATTAATCCCGGATTCTTAATTCCGATGTCCCAGGCATCAACATTGGGCTCAAACGGAGCCAACCTTGTGATTTCGGGAAACTCGCCAACAAACGCGACGATCCACTATGCCAGTCGGAACTACTTTGTGAGCGTCGCAAGTTCCAACTGGCCGGGTGGAAGTTCCTTGCAACTCGGCAGTGTTGTTGTCGAGTACACGATTGACGAGGTTGATTGAGGTTATCGCCAATCCACCACGATCTTGCCGAACTGCTCGCCCGCTTCGAGGCGTTCATACGCCTGTTTGCACTCATCGGGCTTGAAGACCTTGTCAACGACGGGCTTGAGGGCACCGGCGTTGAAGAGCGCGACGACCTCCTTGAACTCGTCGTTGGAACCCATCGTTGAGCCGAGGATGCGGAGTTGATTCCAGAAGATGCGGGCGAGGTCGGTCGTCGCGTCTGGGCCGGTGGTGCATCCGGGGGTGACATAGGCGCCGCCTCGGGCGAGCGATTTGATGCAGAAAAGATGGGCAGCCTTGCCGACCGAATCAACCGCCATGTCTATGCCGCGTTTGTTGGTCCACCCGCGCAGATCACGCGACCAGTCTTGTCCCTCGTCGAGAATCATGTGGTCCGCGCCCAGGTCCTTGGCCTTGTCGAGTTTCCATTGATGCCGAGAGGTGACAGCGACGGTGCATCCCATGTGCTTGGCGATCGCGAGGGCGGAGGTTGCGACCCCGCCGCCGATGCCGGTGATGAGCACGGATTGCCCGGGGCAGAGTTTTCCCTTGGTCACCATCATCGAATACGCGGTCAATGCGCAGAGCCCGAACGCCGCGGCTTCAATCGGGTCTGCATCGTCACCGATGGTTGCGAGATTCTCGACCGGGCAGGTAAACTGCTCGGCGTGGGCACCAAAACGGTGCTCGCCGATGAGTTCGTAGTTCGGGCACATCGTCGATGCGGGCGGGTCGGTGGGCATCGCACGATCGGGCACGATGATCGCGGCGTTGTAGATCACCCGTTTGCCGACCCATGACTGATCGACGCATTCGCCGACCGCGAGGACCTCGCCGCACCCGTCGCATCCTGAGACACGGGGGTAGTCGAGTTTGAGCCCGGGCACGCCCCGCCCGACCCACAGGTCCATGTGGTTGAACGCCGAGCAGATGGTGCGGATCGTGACCGATCCGGGCTTGGGCGGGGCTGGTTCGGGCCAGTCTGATTGAAGGATGATGTTCGGTGCGACGGGGTTGGCTTGCTTGGTGACGACGATTGCTTTCATGTGCCGAGTGTAGAATCCTGCCCGCCGAGAGTCTTCGGCGACCCATATCCTGTGTTCGATTGGGTTTGAGGCTCGACAACGGGGGCAGGGGGGTCTATCCTTGCGGTCCCTATTCGGGCTTCATTCTCAGCAGGCCCGAGAGACCGAGGATAGACCAATGACCCACCAGATCATCGATTCAATCAACGCCGATGCGCTCAAAGCAGATCTCCCGAGGTTTGATGTTGGCGATACCGTCAATGTCCATGTCCGGATTGTTGAAGGCGACAAAGAACGCGTGCAGGTTTTTCAGGGCACCCTGATCAGCCGCAAGGGTCGGGGCATCGATGAGATGATGACCGTCCGGCGCATCGTCGGCAAGATCGGCGTCGAGCGTACTTGGCCCATCAACTCGCCACTGGTCGCCAAGGTCGAGGTTGTCCGCCGTGCAGACGCGCGTCGTGCCAAGCTCTACTTCCTGCGTGACCGGGTTGGTAAGTCGCGTCGTCTGCGTGACCGCCGTCGCGGCATGAAGCATGTCGATGGCTTGAACACCGTTGGATAATCCAGCATTTGTATCGAATACCGAACCCGCTCATCGAGCGGGTTTTTTATGCAGAGTTCTTTCTTGGTGCCACTACTCGCCGTCT
>JAESUL010000077.1 GCA_016763115.1 Phycisphaerales bacterium
GCGAGCAGGCTCGGCCCGTCAATCGCCGCCATCAGCACCGCATCGGGCAGCGTCCGAAGAAGTGAAATATCACAGAACCCGTGATGCACCGCGCCGTCCTCGCCGACCAACCCGGCGCGATCGAGGCACAACCGAACCGGCAAGCCCTGCAACGCCGATTCCTGGAACGCCTGGTCAAACGCGCGCTGGAGGAAGGTCGAATACACCGCGAAGAAAGGTTTGAGCCCGCACTTGGCCATCCCCGCCATCATGTCCATCGCGTGCGATTCACAAATCCCCGTATCGAACGAACGAGCCGGGAACGCTTCGATGGCTTTGGACACCCCGGTACCATCAGGCATCGCAGCGGTCGCGATGACGATTTTTTCGTCGCGTTCCATCAGTTCAACCATCGCCTGCCCGAACGCGCTGGTGAACGACCGCCCAGAGGGCGCCATCTCGATCTTGCATCCGGTGGTTGTCGAGCGTTCAACGGTGAACGCCTTGGGCGAATGGAACCGCGTCGCGTCGGCCTCAGCGACATCGAGCCCCTTGCCCTTGGTCGTCTTGACATGCAGCACCATCGGGCGATCAAGGTCGCGTGCTTCGGTCAGGAACTCGATCAGGGTAGCAATATCATGCCCGTCGATCGGTCCAACAGTCAAGAGCCCAAACTTCTCGAACCAAGAGTCCTCAGAAATCGCGGCCTTGGTCACCTCGCCCATCCGGTGATACGCCTCGCGCAGCAACCCGCCGCCGGGCATCTTGTCGAGCAGCACGCCTGCGCTTTTCTTAAAATCCGAATAGGTATGGCTGACCCGCACACGATCAAAGTACTGCGCCATTGCGCCTTGAGGCTTGGAGATGCTCATGCCGTTGTCGTTGAGGACAACAAGGAACTGCCGCTTGAGCATCCCGGCGTTGTTGAGCCCTTCCATCGCCACGCCGTTGACGATCGAGCCGTCACCGATCAATGACACCACGCGCCGACCGTCGGGGTTGGTTTCCGGGTCGTAGCCTTTTTTGTTGAGCGTGTCGCCGCGGGCCATGCCCACGGCGGTCGAGATCGCGGTCCCCGCGTGCCCGACGCGGAAGAGATCATATTCAGATTCGCTCGGCTCAGGAAAACCCGATATCCCATCACGCGTGCGGAGCTTGCTCATCAGTTCAGCGCGCCCGGTCAGGATCTTGTGCGGATAGCACTGGTGCCCGACATCAAAGAGCAGCCGATCGGATGAAAAATCAAACACACGGTGCAGCGCGATGGTGAGCTCGACCACCCCGAGGTTGGGCGCCAGGTGCCCGCCGGACCGCGAGACCTGCTCGATGATCGAATGGCGGATCTCACCGGCCAACTCTTCGAGTTGTTCGAGAGAGAGCGTTCGGAGATCAGCGGGTGTAGTAATGCTTGGAAGAATCGGCATGGTGTCCTTACGAATGCGAGATGACGATCCCGGTATTGTATCGCCTATCGAGCCGGGCTGCCAGTACAACGCCTACGGATCATGTTCGGTTCGCCCGATGCCTCCTGAACCTCACAAAGCATCATTATTCGGACTTGGAACAGTCGTTTTTCAGTGCTGTCGGTTGGTCAGCTTTTCGAGCAACCCAACAAGCCCCGCACCGTCGGGCCCGAGCGATTGAGCCGCCGCCATCGCCCGATCGTGCAGATCCGCCGCCACTTTGCGTGACCCGGCGATCCCCAGCACGCTTGGGTAGGTCAGTTTGCCCGCCTCGATGTCCTTGCCGGTCGCTTTGCCGACGGTCGCCGCGTCGCCCTCCGCGTCGAGCAGGTCATCGACCACCTGGAACTGAAGCCCGATCGCTTCGCTGAACTCGGTGATGCTCGCAAGTTGGTTCTCGTCCGCATCGGCGCAGATCGCCCCCATTCGGCACGCTGCGCTGATTAACGCCCCCGTTTTGTTCCGATGGATGAGTTGGAGTTTTTCTTCTTCGCTCAATGATTCAGGCATCCCGCCCAGCGTGTCGTGGACCTGCCCAACGATCATCGCTCGGGTGCCGGCGCACACTTCGCCCAGCAGCCTTGGGCGGGCGGATTCTTCCAGAGCCGACGACGGGTCCATGATGACCTCGAATGCGAGCGTGAGCATCGCATCGCCAGCCAGAATTGCCATCGCTTCGCCGCTCTGGATATGCAGCGTCGGACGCCCGCGCCGAAGATCATCGTCGTCCATCGCGGGCAGATCGTCGTGTACCAGGCTGAACGCATGGATCAGTTCCACCGCGATCCCCGCCGGGATCGAGCACGCACCGGCGCGTCCGCACGCCTCGGCGGCCCGCCAAGCAAGCACCGGGCGGAGTCTCTTGCCCCCGCCGAGCACCGCATACCGGATCGCTTCATCGAGATTCGTGGTCAGCGAGCACCCATCAAGAAACGACGCGATCGAAGCGTCGATTTGTGTGATGATGGTCTTGAGTTCTGCGGGATTGGTGTTGGATTGGGTCTTCACCCTCAATCGTAGCCGATTGGTTGCAACTGGCAGGGCTTCGCCAGCGTTGCTACCATCGGGCATGATCGACATGATCGAGATGATGCTGAATTTCTTCGTAACCGGTGGGTGGGTGATGTACCCGCTCTTGTTCTTGAGCATCCTCTCGGTCACGCTCATCCTCGAACGAGCCCTGTACTGGCTCACGCCCGCGCGAAGATCAGGCATCCGTAAACTCAAGCAATACGCCCCCCTGCTCGATCTCGGCGACACCCAAAGGGCACTTACCCTCAGCAGCAACGACCACTCGCTCGAAGGGGTGCTCGTCCGCTCGACCATCTCGTCGTCGTCCTCAGCGAGCGAATCGCTCGCCTTCGCACACATCGAGGTCCTCCGCCCAAGCGTGGACCGGTTTGCCACCACGCTCGCAACGATCATCGCGGTCTCGCCCTTGCTCGGTATCCTCGGCACCGTCACCGGGATTATCCAGAGCTTTGATCTGCTCGGAGACGCCGCGACGGTGTCAGACCCGACCATCGTTGCTGGGGGCATCGCCGAGGCCCTCTACACCACGGCCTTCGGGCTCACCATCGCCCTGGTGACCATCTTCCCGCACATGTACTTTCGCGCCAAGGCAGAGCAAACCCTCAGCCGACTCGAGACCCTGGCCTCGATGTTCAAGGGTACAAAGAACGCTTGATAAATTTGTTTGATGAAGGTACAAGAAGGATTCGCCGCGTCTGAC
>JAESUL010000078.1 GCA_016763115.1 Phycisphaerales bacterium
GAATGAACCCGGTGGGCGAAATCAACGCGAGTCCGATGGGGTAGGGGAGTATAGGGGAGGAGTTGGCGGAGGTCATGCCCGCTGGCGAGTCATGATCTGGCACGAATCTTGAATGCGATCACCACGCCCGAAATCGCCAGCAAGAGCAGAATTGCTGAAACAACGAGAACCGGTGCCAGAAAATTAAAAATAATGGATGGTCTTGATGGGAATTCTGGAGGGGCACTCTGCTCAGTCCACTCATCCCAGAAGTCGGGGTGCGTATCGGGGTGTTGACCTTGTTTGAGTCGCTCCAATGCGAAGGCGTTGCGTTGGGCGATCCAGTCGTCGGCTTCAATGCGGGCTCTTGTATACCAGTCACTTATTTCGGACTTGTACTCATTTTCTATGCCGATCAATACAGGTGCACGGTCCAGTTGTTCATAGTCGAAATCTGCGAGGAGGGATTGACTCCCCGCCTCGACAAGTTCGCGTACACGATTCATGCTGAGGTTTGAGAGGACAGCATCATTCTGATCGCCGAGCGTGAAGCCAAGTGCATAGTAAATATCAATACTCTGCCAAGCGTTTCCGAGGGCGATGAGCCCCATCAGGCCATCTGCGGCGTCCTCATAGCCGAGTGAGGCAAGTTCGTTGTTTCGACTACCGAACCACGAGTCGTATCCTTCAATCTGGTGAATGAGTGATTGCCCTTCGCCAAGTTCGATCTCATCAAGGTTGAGAATCCACTCAATCGCCAGCAGTTGGTACCGCTCGCGTCCGAAGTGGGCGTCGGGGTTGAGTTCAATCGCGGCCGCGATGAGTTCGCGGGAACGCTGGACATCTGCCATGTCTTCGCGGTTGGCACCGTTCTTGAGCCAGCGGTGGATGTGGAAGGTCCCGAGGTTGGCGAGGTAGCGGTATTCGTGGTCGGCATGGTCGCCGCCCGTGGGGGTGAGGGAGTCGAGCATGGCTCGTTTTTTGGTCATCCACTCGATGGCTTCGTCTGAACGCCCGAGCCGATCGCAGGCGACGGCGGCGTCGTCGTAGAGATCAAGATTGTTGGGATCGGATTCAACCTCCGTTGCTACGCGATCGAGGCGCATCTCGTAGTACAGCGGGGGGAAGCGGTCGAAGCGTCCGGTGATGATCTCGGTGATGCCGGGGAAGTCTTTGGCTTCCATGGCGAGGGTGTCACGATCCCACAGGCAGGCGTTGGCTTGCGATGCGAAAACCATCGAGATCAGGATCGTACAAAGTAAACCGAAGCGGAGAATATGGTGCATGGATGTCCCCTTTGTTCAATGAGTATACGAAAAAAAACGCCGGGGAGTTCCAGGCGTTGTGTGGGGGATTGGATTTGGAGACTCAGAGCTGTTCGATGGTGTCGCTCATGTGGGCGCGGCCGTTTTCGCCCGCGTCCTTGGCGGTGGTGCCGGGGAACTGCTTGATGTGGTCCTGCTTGAGCTCACGCCCGGTACCCTTTTGGCTCGGCGAGCTCTCGGGAATGGCGAAGAGTTTGTTGTCCAAGGTATCCGAGTGGGTGAAGGCGGCTTTGGCGGCGGCGAGCATCGTGTCGTCGGCGTTCTCGTGCAGCTCGCGGAATGCCTGCCCGATGGCGAGCTCGGCGATGTCGAAGAAGTGAATCGCGGCGGCCTTGTTGCGGTCGAACTCGGTGCCCGACTCGCCGTTGCGGATGTCCTTGTCCAGACGCGAGAGGGTGCACGCCCAGGCGTGGAGGTACATCGCGGCATCGGCCAGGCGGGCCTGTGTTGCCTGGGCGGTGACGATGGCGGCGTCCTTTTTCTTGGAGATGACCTTGAACTGGTAGGTGAGCTCGGCGATGAGCCGGTTCATGCGGCGGAGCGAGGGTTGGAGCGTGGAGTGGACATTGTTGAACTTGGGTGCCTTCTTGCGGATGCCGAGGAAGACTTCCATGCCGAGGGGGACGGCGGCTTTGATCATGGCGCCGGAGAATTTTTTGTTGTCGGCCATGTCCTTGATGCCGAGCATTTTTTCGGCGAGTTGCTTGCCGCCATAGGCGAAGATGAAGGATTGCATGACCTCGTTTGCGCCCTCGACGATGGTGTTGATGCGTGAATCGCGGAAGATTCTTTCGAGTTCGTTCTCGGTCATGGTGCCTTCGCCGCCCATGATTTGCAGCGCGTCATCGACGGTCCGCCAGCCCATTTCTGAGCAGAAGACTTTGCAGATCGCGGTTTCGAGCATGATGTCGTCGTCGTGACGATCGAGCATGCCGGTGGTCATGTAGAGGACCGAATCCATCGCGTAGCAAAGGGCGGTCATGTGGGCGACGCGTTTCTGGACGAGCTCGAAATCGGCGATGGGGCGTTGGAACTGGTAGCGGGTCTGGGCCCACTTGATGGATTGGTCCATGGCGCGCTTTGCGCCGCCGAGCATGCCGGCGGATAAGGTGCAGCGTCCGTAGTTGAGGCAGGTCAGCGCGAGCCCGAGCCCCTTGCCTTCTTTGTGCAAGAGGTTGGCTCTGGGTACGCGGACATTGGTGAACTTGATGCGTGCCTGCCAGGTGCCACGGATGCACATCTTGGATCGGTTCTTCGAGAAGATGTCGATGCCTTCCATGTCTGGCGTGCAGATGACGGCGGTGACGCGGGGCTTGCCGTCGATTTGTTGGATACCCATGACGGTGAAGAGCCCGGCGATGGCGCCCGAGGTTGCCCACTTCTTTTCGCCGTTGATGATGTAGTGCTTGCCGTCTTCGGAGACATCGATGGTGGTTTCTTGTCCGCCGGCGTCGCAGCCTACCTGTGGTTCGGAGAGGCAGAATGCGCTGAGCCATTCGCGGGCGAGTTTGGGGAGGTACTTTTCTTTTTGCTCGTCGTTGCCGTAGAGCATGAGGGCCTTGCACCCGATGGACTGGTGTGCGGAGACCATGACGGCGGTGGAGCCGCAGTACATGCCGATGGTTTCGAGGACCCGGTTGTAGGAGGTGATGCCCATGCCGAGCCCGCCGAACTCTTTGGAGATGGTCATGCCGAGCACGC
>JAESUL010000079.1 GCA_016763115.1 Phycisphaerales bacterium
GTTTGACAAAAATGCGGAATTTGCATATAATCCTGATTATGTGTATTATATAAGGATACGAAAGGAGGTGCCCAATGGTCACCGTTACATCCGCAGAAATGCAAAAACAATTTGGCAGGTATCGGGAAATCGCTCAACGCGAACCCGTCTCCATTACCAATCACGGGCGCGAAAGCCTGGTGATGATTTCAGCCGACGAGTTCAAACGCCTCAAAGCCCTCGATACCAGGCAGACATATTACGCCCACGAGTTGCCCGACGACATCGTGGCGGAACTCGACAAAGGCTACCAAGGAAAGCCTACGCCCGAACTCAATCACCTGATGAAATAACCAGGTGCCAATCGAGCCAAAGCCAGGTCTGGTAATCCGCTATGATTTTCTTTGGAAAGAAGAAAAACAGGCGGGCATCGAGGATGGTCGCAAAGATCGCCCTTGTGCAATCGTTCTCACTATGAACGAAAAACAAGATGGTTCAAAAGATGTGCTGCTCTGCGCCATCACCCATTCACCACCGGCAAAGAATGAAACCGCTGTCGAAATCCCGCCAAAGGTTGCCCGTCACCTTGGGCTTGACCATAACCGATCCTGGATCAAGACAGATCAGATCAACCGCCTTACCTGGGCAAAGGGCCGCACTCCTCCTGGTGTCACACCTGCCCGAAAAGGCAAATGGGAATTCGGTATGATGCCCCAAGCCCTGGGCAAGCAGATGCACAACCAGGTGCGCGAGAAAGCAAAAAGCCGTTTTCTAAAAACGGTTGAGCGTGATGAGAGAAAAGGGGCGCAACGAGCTGAACGTCTTCGCCAATCAATTAAAAAACGGGAGCGCTCAAAAGATGAAAAAGATCGTGGACGATAGAAGGCCCAACTGGTTTTCCAGTCGGGCCTTTGGAGTGAACGCTTCTTCTTAGCTTTGTTGAGAAGGCGGTACTATGAAAGGATATTGTTTCTATTGTCCCGTAAAGTACCTGCTCGGCCTACGGCCTCCTCGGGCACTTGACCGGACGGCCAAATAGAACCCCCAGCAAAAATCCTATAAAAATTCTACAAAACCTGAACAGATTTCCTGTGCGTTTCCTGCATAGTCATGGCGATCTCAACGCAAACAATGCGCTGAGGCACTAAAGCAAAAAGGAGAAACCTAATGTCAAATTCACAAGCAGAACAAGGTCGGCGGGACAGAGGCAATGGCCTTCTTCCAAAACCGAATCCTAGCCCAGCCTATCAGGGTGGATATAACGGCAAGTAACCATGTAGCTGCTCGGACTACCAAACAGTCCGAGCAGTTTTTACCGGACTGTAATCAGTCTGATTTCACAGAAACGATTAGCCAAAGGAAAATCGAAATGCGTATCAGATCACCATATCACGACTTTTATACCTATACCACGGGCTATCCATTTAAACAGGGTCAGTGCCGCTTCTGTGGCAAGCGTCCTAATCAGTATTACTACATGGACCCCTGTACTCACAAATGCCGTCATCAATGCTGGTCATAAAGACCTAATTTTCCAATCTAAGGATACCTATTATGACTGATATCAATGCTGCTCCCCATAGGGAGCAAACCCCTACGGCTGTCAAAAATCCAGCAGCTTTGGTGGTACACGAAAATGAAAATCTAGTTCCCGCATTGCCGACTGATCCCACTGAAATTCTTTGGCAGGATCAACAACGACAACAACAGCCCAAGTCCCGAAAATGGATGCTTTGGACTGGTGGCGGACTTTTAGCAGCACAGCTATTTGCGCCCATGCCTTTAAAACCGGCAGCCATTATTGGAGATGTTTTCGGCCAGTTCTACGCCCCTATCATGGAGCAAAGCCTTCGTAAGCAAGTGCGTTCCGAAGAACAGGGACGCTTGTCAGGTGAGCTGGGCAGGCTTCAAAGTGAATACAGCCAGGCACGCGCAAAATGCGGGTTTGCCGGGCTCTTAGGCCCGGAAGCTCAACAGCTCTGTAATGCGGCTGTGGATCAGAACTTTGTTCCAGCCATTCGCCAGATTCAGTATCGCCTTCGTCAATTAGGAAACTAATCCATGGCCAATCCAAAAGACGAGGCATCCACTGGACGCTCCCCTAGTGCGGCTGGTGTTCACCGGTCGGACTGGGCAATCAAAGGACAACAGACAAAAGCACAGTTTCAACGAGCTGCTGCCGGACAACATCAAAAAGCTGCACAAAAATCTCGGGAGAAGCCAACTTCGGCACATCATCGAGAGCCATCCGCTCATGAGCGTAATGCAGCCGGCAAGTCACAACAGGTGCAAGGGAAAAGCCGGTTTAGTCGGGTTTCAAACCGCATTGCTCACCGCCAACACAATAGAGAATTAGGGTTAGGAAGATGACAGCACATTTCAAAATTCCACGAGGCCTTTCTACAAAAACTTATGGGGCTCAAATGGCTACTGGCCGTTGGGCAACTGAACAAGAAAAACTCGCTTATGAGTTTCAGCCCGGAGACATTTATCTAGGCATTACCCGCCGCGCACCAAAAAAAGCCCTGCCGGTAATTGTTGAATTGGAAACATTTGCCTTTCAATTGGCCAATGAGAAAAATATAAATCCAACCTGGCGGGAAAATACGTTGCTTCAAACAGCAGCCCATATTGAAGCCCTGCAATCTCTGGAACGTGTACCGATTGGAATCAATGATGACCGCAACCAAATCACAAAGGCTGGCACACGGGGCGGAAAGGGAATTTCTTTAATAGTTCCAAACTTGTGCCTTTATCCTGGGAGCGCCCTGGTTATTGATCCCAAGGCAACAAATGCTCGATTAACAGCACTCCGGCGCGGTAAAGGGTCCAAGCATTGTGAAGGCATGGGACAGAAAACCCATATTCTTGCAACAAAACGTTTTCCAGGATTACCAAAGGATTTATTAGGAGCATTCAATCCCCTCGATCTGCTTGATCCGAAAGATGAAGAATGTCTCGATCTGGCCAGCACTATGGCAGGGGCGCTTGTTGTTAGCTCTAAAGGAGATGATGCCCATTTTGATGATACTGCCCGCAGTCTGATCAAGGGACTTATGCTATATGTCGTTTTGAACGTAGAGGCAGAAAAACGAAACCTTCCCTATGTTCATACGCTTTTAATGCGCGGCGCGCGCGACCAGATGGAAATTGACAAAGGCGCTTCCATCGAAGGCAATGATCCCGATCCTTTTCAATATCTTCTTGAATTGATGTTGGAAGAAGAGCGTCTTGATGGTGTCATTGCTGGCATTGCCGCAACACTGCTTGATATGGGCGAACGTGAATATGGTTCGATTCTTTCGACGGCGCGGCGAAACCTGGAATTTCTTGAACGCCCAGGTATGCGGCGCGTGTTGTCCAAATCGACATTCTCACTTGATGATTTGAAGAATGATCCAAATGGCATGACAATCTATCTATGTATGCCACCCACCAGAATGTCAGATAGTGATCGTTGGCTTCGTCTTATGATCGCGTGTGCCCTGGAAAGCATCTACGAATCTACAGAACCACCAAAATCAGGTCATCCAGTATTGTTTCTTCTAGAAGAATTTCCCACGCTTAAACATATGGAAATCATTGAAAACGCTGCCGGTTTTGCTGCTGAGTATGGACTGAAACTCTGGATAATATGCCAGGATTTATCTCAGCTTAAGCGTCATTATAAAGATGGATGGGAAACCTTTCTGGCCAACTCAGGTGTGGTTCAGGCTTTCGCCAATTCTGATATGACGACGCTTGAATATCAATCCAAAAAACTTGGGCAAACGGAAGTGGTTCAAACTACGCGAAATACAACAACCAGCATGACTGCATCGTCCAATGATGTTGGTGATTTTCAAAGAACTCAGAGCCTTTTACAAAGTCGCGGTATGGCAAGTCTTTTAAACCCGCTTTCTGTTATTGTTGATCAAGAAAACAAAGGAAAAAGCGCAACAAGTTCTACAGCGGATACTCAACAGATTCATCGCAGCCCCCTTATGCTTCCAGATGAAATCGAGCGCTATTTTCGCCGCGAGAACATGCGTGAGATTGTCATGATCAAAGGCGAATACCCATTTAATCTTGAACGGGAAGCCTATTATGAAACACCCGAATTCTATGGACTCTTTGAGCCAGACAGGCCGCCATATCGAACATTGAAAGAAGCGCGAAAGCTCCAGGCAACAGCGCGAGAAACGGAAAAAAACAAGGTTTCTTCTGCACTAGAGACTGCAGACCAATTCCTCACGACAAACAAAAAGTTGATTGCTGCTGCACTGGAAAAATCAGAAAACACCACCAAGAGGCGTTGGCTATAATATTCATATATTACAGAGAGATACGATTGGTTTTTGCAATCAAAAAGTGTTCTTTGATACCATTTTAACAATGGTCGACCAAATATATCAAGTAGAGCAACATCTATCCAGTGATGGAAAAATCATCACCGATGAATACTGGCGGCAAGACGGTAAACTATCACGGATAGGTGGCCCAGCTTCAACAGAACGCAATGAGCTTAACGGGTTTTTGATATCGGAACATTGGTTTTTAAAAGATAATTATCACCGTGAAGATGGTCCTGCTCGGATAGGTTATGACCCAGAAAATGATGGGGTCGTCCTAGAAGAAGTTTGGTTTTGGCACGGAGTTCGCCATCGGCGTGACGGTCCTGCTGTTATTAGCTATAATGAGTTCACTCATGAGGTAGAAGCTACCGAATGGTGGATTAGTGGTCTACAGATAGACCCAGAAACGACAGCTATAGTACCGGGCTCTATGAAATATGGACCAAATATTTGATCGCAACGACCGAGAATTCATTTACAATAAGCTTTATGAATACAAAAAACCGGAAAATCGAAAATCTGCTTGGTTGACACAGCGCTATAAATGGAACCCAGGCAATAAAGTGGGCTGGGTGTCCGTAGAAGATTATATAAATACAGAACTGAGTAAACGACATGAGCATGATGTAAGTAAATATGCTTACGTACCATATGCCATATTTACTAATGAAAACGAATTTATTAACGGCGGCATCACCGATGAAGTTGTTGAAATAATTGTTCAATTCTTAGATTTTATATCAAAGAATGATTTTTCTGCTGAACTTGAGATATTCAAGCAGAAAAACGTAATTGATAGCTCACAAGGCCTGGATAAAAGCCCGTCAATAGCCCCTAAAAACAAGCATGATGACGCTACTATATCCACAACTGATGAGCATCAGCCATCTTCAGAAGATGTTATTATACCCGTACAACAAGAAACTTCTACCTCGGCAAAAAACCCTGACTCGAAAAATCAACCATCTGAAAAACCTAAGTCACCTTGGAGGAAAAGAGCTGTTGTCGGCGCTCTAAGTGCCACCGCACTTACGGTAATGGTTTTCATTTCCACCGATGAAAAGCATGATAGTTCAATTACACGCTCTGATCCTATATTGTCTGAGCAACGCACAAAACCAGATAAATTTCTTCAAAAGAAAGACTGCTCTTTTTGTCCAACCATGGTCCTGGTTAACGCTGGTACATTCATGATGGGTTCTGCACCATCGGAGCTTGGTCGTTCACCTGATGAAGGCCCCCAGCATCTAGTAACTATTGCAAGTCCATTCTTTGTCTCTAAATTTGAAATTTCAGAAAAAGACTGGTTACTATGCGTTAAAGAACAGATGTGCCGCACTCCAGAGCCATTTCCCCATAATAATGATAAGACTACACTAGACGCCCCTATAACGAACGTTTCATGGGATGATGCAAAAAACTACGTACAATGGCTAAGCCAGAAAACCAACAAAAAATACAGACTGTTGTCTGAAGCAGAGTGGGAATTTGCGGCACGTGGCGGAACTAAAAGCCCATTCTCAATTGGCAACACTATTTCAACAGACGATGCAAACTTTGATGGTCGAAAAATTTATGGCCGTGGAAAACTAGGGCTATTTAAAAGAGCCCCTTCTTCCGTTGGCTCATTTTCACCTAATCCAAGTGGTCTTTACGATATGCATGGAAATGTTGCTGAATGGGTCGAAGATTGCTGGAACAAAAGCTACGCCTCTAAACCTCCAAGACTAAGCGATACGGGACGTCCATGGGTATCCGGCCAATGTTTTCAGCGGGTTATTAGAGGCGGCAGTTGGGGGATGGGGCCAAATGAAGCTAGATCAGCATTTAGAACACGCGCAACAGCTACCTCAAAAAATAGCCATGTCGGTTTTCGAATTGCTAGAAATTATTAAAACTTAACGGGTGGGCTACCTTTTTTTGGCTTTTTGAGTCCCTCTAACTCTCCTTCTTGCAATTTACCGTCTGCTATTCCAAGAATAGTTTCCACATCAAAAAGAGCTAAGTAGAGTCGTTTCCACCCAGGTATATTATCGTGTATTTTTTTTAAACTGGCAGTGATTACTGATTTGCATTTTCTCTTATTAAGCGGCTCGCTTATAAGATAATTTTTGAACCATTCCTCCCTCACTCCACTCCGCGACCAAAATTCGAAATCAGCTGTTTGATGAAATCGCTCACTTGTAATGTAATATACGAATGGCAATGGTTTGTTCTCATCATTTATCCATATTGGATTTCCGTTATATTTATCACCACCACCTTGCAAAGGGTTCGTTTTAAAATCTGTGTCAAAATTAAATATACAATGTTCCTCAAACAATTTTGAATAGCCTTGCCTATACGTTGAAGACAATAAACGCTTTTGCAATTTAGGTACATTTGACCAACTCAAACTATGCGAAAAACCTGATTTGCGCTCAAAGCCTACAACACCATATTTATCAATCAATCCTCTCCGTATATCCTCGCGCGTGATACCAAAACTAGATAGATTCATTATCCGAAATATGGCAAATACCTTTTTTTCTATACTTCGTTGGTCATAGTAGAGGACTATCATTTCCTCAATTGCATCTGCACCCTGCTTTCCGGCATTACTTGCTAAAAACATGACGCCGTCACTGAATACTAAATCAAAATATCGAATCTGATTTCCGAATTTTGGTTGAGGTACTTTTGAACTCAAATAAAATCTCTGGAATTCTCGTTTCCCAAAATATTTCGAAGTAACTTCTTTTGCTTTTTCTAAAGACATTCCAATTTTAATATTAAGAATATCCATAGCGCTCGACGCTTGAACAGGCACCAATACGACAATATTTACAATTATGAACCATAAAATTATACGGATCGAGAACTTAGGCATTTTTCTAGAACTCCCCAATAACACTTAGAATATCAACTATTTTCATAATTCAAAACAATGCCACGAGTGTCAACTATTGTCTCAAAACCGATCCCTTTTGACACAGTTTTTGTGGATCAATGATTTCAAACACTTGCGCGTCGCAAAACCTTGTCGCAAAATGTTTGCATGAAAATCGGTTATGCACGTATCTCGACAATCGACCAGAATGCCAATTTGCAACGCGATGCCCTCAAGGCTGCCGGTTGCGAAAAAATCTATGTTGACCAAATATCCGGCACGGCTTCAAAACGTCCTAAACTCGACAAGGCGCTTGCCAAGCTCAACAAAGGTGACGTGTTCACCGTTTGGCGTTTGGATCGCCTGGGCCGCTCCCTGCCCCATCTGATCGAGGTTGTAAGCGACCTGAAAGGCAAAGGTGCTGAATTTCAATCGCTCTCTGAAAGCATTGATACGACAACGGCTGGCGGTCGTCTGGTGTTTCATATGATGGGCGCTCTGGCCGAATTTGAGCGTTCTTTGATCGTCGAGCGTACTCAGGCCGGATTACAGGCCGCAAGAAAGCGCGGGGTGCGTGTTGGCCGTCCCCCTGCCCTCACCCGTGCCCAGGTAAAGCATGCCAAAAAGCTGATTGAATCCGGTGAAGCGCCAACGGCAGTTGCAAAATCGCTTGGGGTTAGCCGGTCAACACTTTATCGGGCGATGAATAAAACCAAATTACCCGAGCCGATTCCAGTCTCTTGCTAAACGCTCAGCCGCCAACATTGGACGAGAAATAGCGTTAAACATTCTTTGGTGATCTTGCACCACCTTCATGAGTTGCATGGTTGGGGAGTTCCTGAATTGATCAAATGGTGCCATCAACCGCCTCACCGCCTGTAAATGAGGTGGATTCACAATTCTATCAAAAGCGTTTTGCTGAGCCAACACTCGTTCAATGGCATTTGAAGCGTAAAACCGACTTGGCATTCTAACAGGTGTGTTTTCATCTTGAATTTCTTTACGGGCGCATTCCAAATATTTTGCTGAATCGATTTTCCACTTACGGCGCAATCTCCTGATATGGCTGTCATCATCAGCACCAGCCATTCGAAATGCCACCGTAGGTATGTTTGTTTCTCCATTAGCCAAAAACCTTGCAGTCAAACCGAGTGTTAGCCGGTCGCGGTCATTCAGCCGTGATGCGCCTTGTGGGCGGCCTCGTTTTCTTCCATTTGTGTTCATAGTAAATCTTCCAAATTTCTGTTACCGGCAATTTACCAGTTCATCCATAATGTGCTCAAGGTTTTTAAAATAGCCAGTTGCTGTATTTTCAGAGATCGGCGGACATAAATCCAACCGTTACCTATTTTATGTCCGTTCAAAAGCCAGTCTCGCTTCCCTGATTGACAATCATCCTGCTTACCGGTCACGACGAACACGAGAGAGGCCGTTAACCCTGCCATAATCACTGAAATTCTACTGCTTTTGCTCTGTATAACAGGAATCACACTGAGGCAGTTATATCATCAGAGTAAAATATTACCCCGTATCTATCTTACACCCCTAAAGGGGTCGAAGGGGATTTCCAAAACGCTTTACAGCGTTTTAGACCCTATCCCGCAAAACCCCAAATGTGGGTTTGTGGTTTTTTATCTAAGTTCAAGTGTGAGCCTTTTTCTGCTCAATCATAACATTCAAAATCACATCAGAAATTTTGCTCGCCATCTGCCAAGCATGGAATAGTTCATCGTGTAGCTTCTCAAGGTCGGCCATCATTTCATCGCGTCCCTCATCAGCATCTATCTTGAAATTGTGCCGCTCATAAAATCCGTGCATCAACCTATTCCGAGA
>JAESUL010000080.1 GCA_016763115.1 Phycisphaerales bacterium
GGCTCTCGATCGCGCGGCGGATTGTCGAGGCCCACAACGGGCATATCGACCTGCACACCGAGATCGGCGTGGGTTCAGACTTTGCAATCGTGCTGCCTAATCCGTCGCCAGCATCGGACGGATAATCGGTGCCATGCGATCGACCGCTTGAGCGAGTTCGTCGGCGGTGCTCAGGATATCGGGGCAGAGCCGAACATGGAATACGCCCGTTGTCGGGCACGGTCGCCCGTCGGCGTTGACGCCCGCAGCCTTTGTTTTTTCAATGCACACGGGTCCATCGCGGACCGCGAGGATGGTGAACGCGCCGTGGTGGTCGAGAATGCGTGGCGGGATTTTGGCATCGGTGAGCATGGTTTGGAGGAGTTGCTGCTGGTGCAGCGAATAGTCGCGGAGTCGATCGACGCCGAGTGCATTGGTGAGTGCAAGCCCGGAGCGTGCTTGGAAATAGGTGATTGCGGGCGGGGTTGCTTCGAGCCAGGCGTCGCCGCCCGGCGCGTAAGCCGGCCGGTCGGTGCGGGTGTATCCGAAGGTGTCCTGCTTGGCGAACCATCCGGTGTCGGTGGTGAACAATGCGTCGGGCTCGGGCACGCCTCCGGATTGGGAGAGGTGCTTGGGGTGGATGCCGAGGAAGCACGCGCCCGGGCCGCCTCGGGTGTATTTGTAGTTGCCTCCAATGATGAAGTCGGCACCGAGTTGCTCGAACCCGATCTCGATGACCCCGAAGGCGTGGTACCCATCGAGGATGACCAGTGCGCCGTGGGCATGGGCGGCTGCGATGATCCGCTCTAATCCCTCGATGATCTGTCCGGTCGCAAAGACAATCATCGAGACCACGACAAGATCAGTTTGATCGGTGATGGCGTCGATGATGGATTGTGGATGGAACATTCCTTGCTGATCGGCATCGACCCAGCTCATCGAAGCGCGCCCTTTGTGCGCACAGGCTTTGAGAATGAAGTCGATCGAATCAAACTCGCCGCGAGTCGTGACGATGTTGGGCTTGGTGGTTGGCAACGCATTAAGCACCGCGCGGAGCCCCTGCCCCGCGCTTGTTTTAGGAACGATCGCGTCGGGGCGAGCGCACCCGATCAGGGCTGCGATTGCGGCGCGGTAGGTTTCACGCTCGGCGATCCAAGGGCCCCATGCGCCGTCGATATCGGTGTACCACGCATCGAGGCATTCTTGCACATCGTCGCTCAGCGCATCGAGCGGGCGACCCAGCGAGTGGTTGGCAAGGTAGATCTCGTTGGTGCATTGATTGCGTGCAAGCACCCGCGAGAACAGAGGGTGGATGTGCTCGATCAACCCGGCTTCGCGTAGTGGCCCATCGCCAATTTGGGCGACGGCTTTGGTGATGGTTTCAACGGTGCTCATAGGTGTGTGCGGACTTCCCACAGTTCGGGGAAGAACCGGTGGTCGATCATTTTGCGGAGGAAGTTGACGCCCGACGATCCGCCGGTGCCCATTTTGTACCCGATGATCCGCTCGACGACTTTCATGTGTCTGAATCGCCAATGGGCGAACTGCTCTTCGATGTCGACGAGTTTTTCAGCGAGCTCATAGGTATCCCAGTATTGCTCGGGGTGCTGGTAGACGACTTTGAGCGCTTCGAGGACCGCGGGGTGTGATTGGTGGACGGTGGTGATGTCGCGGTTGAGGATCTCGTCGGGGATCTTGAGCCCTCGCCGATTGAGGTGCCCGATAAACTCGTCGTAGATGCTCGGCATGTTGATGGTTTCTTCGAGCACCGCGACGGCTTTGGGGTCGTGGCGGTGGACCTCGATCATGCGTTTGTCTTTGTTGCCCATCAGGAACTCGACCATCCGGTACTGGACGGACTGGAACCCGGACCCGGTGCCGAGCACATCGCGGAACTGGGTGTACTCTGAGGGGGTGAGGGTCGCGAGGACATCCCACTGGTTGAATAGTTGTGACTGGATGTGCTTGACGCGCGAAAGGATCTTGAAACTTGAATCGAGTTGGTCCTTGCAGATATGCCCGACGGCTGCCTTCATCTCGTGAATCATGAGTTTCATCCAGAGCTCGGAGGTCTGGTGCTGGATGATAAAAAGCAACTCGTCGTGATGGGAGGGCTTTGAGCGTGTCTGCTGGCACGCGAGCAGTTCGTCGATGTGCAGGTACTTGGAATAGGTCATCTTGTCGGCCAGATCGGTGTGGACGGTGTCTTCGATTTCTCTGTGTGCCATGCTCGCTCCTGTGGGACCGTTGGGGTCCGATGGAGTGTACGCCGGTGCCCCTGCGATGGCCGATGGGATACAATGGCATCGAACCTATCCCCACCGAGGACCCGCCCATGAAGATCGCATTTTCCAACCTCGCCTGCCCGAACTGGTCGATGTCCGAACTGGCTGCGAATGCGAGTTCGCTCGGTGCGTTGGGTGTTGATCTGCGTTCGTTTGCAGCGGGCGATGGACCGGCTTTGGCATCCAACCCGATGCGGATGGACCCTGCTGAACTCCACCGGATCTTTGCCCAAGCGGGTGTGGTCCCGATGTGCTTGTCCACTGGGGTCCGGTTTGACAAGCCGATCTTCCCACCTGTGATTGGGCGGGTGTTCTTCAATAATGTTGAAGAAGGTGTCGAAGAGACCAAACAGTTTGTCGAGTACGCCGCCAAGGCCGGGGTGCCGTTTGTGCGGGTGACGGGGTACCAACTCCCCGCCGGCGAGCCGCGCATGTGGGGGTTGCGCCGGATTCGAGAGCGGCTCGCGCTGGCGGCCCAGACCGCGCGCAACACCAATGTCCGCGTCGTCATCGAGAACGGCGGGACCTATGCCCACGCCGAGGATTTACTCGAACTTGTCGAGAGTATTGGGTTGCCCTGGTTGCGGATTTCATATAACACACTGACCGCTGTCCAGAACGGCGAGTGCCCTGTCGAGGGGATTAAACTCCTCCGCGATCACCTCGCGATTGTCAAGGTCGGCAATACCAAGGGCGACGCGCACACGCTGCTTGGCGAGGGTGAATACCCGATGCAACAGGCGTTCGCCGCGATGAATGAGATCGGCTTTGATGGTTGGGCGGTGTACAAGTATCCCAAGTTGTGGTGCGATGAACTCAGCGATGATCCCATGTCGGTGCTGAGCAGCGCGATCGACACGATGTATGAATGGGCGGGCACGCAGAACGAGTGTTCGCATTCGTGCGGGTGCGAAACTGCGAAATCCTAGAGCGATCGGTGTTGTCAGCAGAACCTCATGATGACCCGGCGAGCGAACGGGTTGTTCAGCGCGCCGGCGAGTTGGGCTTTGCGTTTGTGGGCATTGCCGATGCGTCGGCGAGTGTGTTTGCAGAGCAGCTCCGTGAATGGATAGCCGCGGGCAAGCACGGCACGATGCAATGGATGAGCGAGCACGCAGCGATCCGTGAAGATCCATCTTTGGTGCTCGAAAA
>JAESUL010000081.1 GCA_016763115.1 Phycisphaerales bacterium
CCGGTGCCGATGCTCAATATCCTCAACGGCGGCAAGCACGCCGACAACACGGTCGATTTTCAGGAGTTCATGATCCAGCCCTGGGGGTTCGATGATTTCAACGAAGGATTCCGCGCGGGCGTCGAGATTTATCACCACCTCAAGGGTGTGCTGAGCAAGCGGGGGATGTCCACCGCTGTGGGCGACGAGGGCGGGTTCGCGCCCAACCTCAAGGACAACGAGGACGCGCTCAAGATCATCGAAGAAGCGGTCGACAAGGCCGGGTATTCGTGGGGCGAGCAGATTTTCGTGGCTCTGGACCCCGCGACGAGCGAGCTGTGGAACGAAGCGGAGAAAGACGGCAAAGAGGGGTACAAGTTCTTCTCGAGTTCACAAGAGATCCTCTCTTCGGATGACCTGATCGCGTTGTGGGCGGACTGGTGCAACAAGTACCCGATCCGCTCGATCGAGGACGGGCTTGCTGAAAACGACTGGGCGGGTTGGGCCAAGATGACCAAGGCGATCGGCGACAAGGTCCAGATCGTCGGCGATGATATATTCGTCACCAATAAGAAGTTCATCGAGCGGGGCGTGGTCGAGGGGAGCGCGAACTCGGTGCTCATCAAGGTCAACCAGATCGGGACCCTGAGCGAAACTTTCGATGCGGTCAACTTTGCGATGCGGAACGGGTACAGCTGTGTGCTGAGTCATCGTTCGGGTGAAACCGAGGACTCGACCATCGCCGATATTGCGGTGGCAACCAACTGCGGGCAGATCAAGACCGGCGCACCGTGCCGATCTGATCGCAACGCGAAGTACAACCAGCTTCTTCGGATCGCCGAAGAACTCGGGGAGAACGCGATCTACGGGTCGCAAATCTGAGGCAACACACCGATGAGCACCCCGAGCGGGATCGACGGACCATCCAAAGCACGCGCGATCCTCGCGCGGGTCTTTGGTGAGGGCGAGAACCCGCTCGCGTGGGGATTGCCCATCGGGCGAGTTATGGGCGTGCGGGTGCGGGTGCATCTGGTTTTTATACTCTTTGTGCTCGGGGTGCTGATCTTCACCCTTCCGGGCAACCAAATGGGCGTGGTGTTTGTGCTGCCGATGCTTGTGGCGTTGTGCGTGCTCGTTCTTGCGCACGAACTGGGTCATGTTATTGTGTGCAAACGCCTTGGCGGGACGGTGGACGAGATCATGCTCTGGCCGTTGGGCGGGTTGCTGGAAACCAATCCGCCGCACACGCCGGGGGCGATGATCCGGACCGCTCTGGGCGGGGTGATGGTCAATGCGATATTGGTGCCTGTCTTTGGTGGCTTGGTGTTTGTGCTCAGCGGGTCATTGGAGGCGTTGGTCTTCAACCCGCTTTCGATCGCGTCGCAGATTGGAGAGATCCAACTCCGAGGGGGCTCATCGCCTTGGTGGTTTGTTGGCATCTGGTCGTTCCATGTAGTAAATCTGTTGATCTTGGGGGCGAACCTATTGCTCCCGATGTTCCCTCTTGATGCCGGGCAGATTTTGCAGGGGGTGCTCTGGAAATCGAGGGGGTCGACGCGAGCATTGTGGATCGCGGTGCATGTTGGGCTGGCGGTTGCAGCGGGCTTGGCGTTTGTCGGGGTGATGATGGGCGATGGGAAGGTGCTCCTTGCGCTCGGGGTGTTCGGGGGGTTGGTGTGCGTGGGTAAGCGGAGGCAACTCCAGTTTTTGCAGTACGCCGAGATGATCCCCGGATACCAGGCCGATCTGCCCGTCGATGTGCCTGTTGGGGGTGAGGAATCGGGTGAGGATGTGGATTCAACGGTCGATACAACCGAGGTTGATCGGATTCTTGCCAAGATTTCAAGCCAAGGAATTGGGGCAATATCCAAGTCCGAGCGGCGGATGCTCAAGCAGGCCACCGAAATAAGCCGAAAATCGGAAGACGGCGAGCAGTTTTCCGAGTAAGAAGCGATAGGCAGGGGCAGCATTCCGATGGGTATCCAAGACCGAGATTACAACCGATCAAGCTATGGCATCGGCGGAAACCAGTCCGGCGGCGGCGGGCGTGTCTTCATGCGCAACCCCGGGTGGTCGGTGACCATCTGGCTGATCGTGATCAATCTCACGATCCATTTCCTCGCGGTCATCGTCTTTGCATCCGCAGCAAACCAATCCGGGCTTCTCTATAGGCTTGGACAGTTGACGATCTTTGATGCGTTTCAGCGTCTCGAGGTCTGGCGGCTACTCACCTTTCAGTTCCTCCATGACCCCAACTCCTTGCTGCATGTCGGGTTCAATATGTTTGGGTTGTGGATCTTCGGGCCGATGGTCGAAGATTACCTCGGACGAAAAAAGTACCTCGCGTTCTACCTGATCTGCGGGCTCAGCGGCGGGATGCTCTTCGCGGTCCTCAATGTGCTCGGAGCGTACACGCCGCTCAACTTGCTGCGTGATGGATTTCACACGCCTCTGATCGGCGCATCGGCCGGTGTGTTCGGCGTGATCATGGCGTGTGCCTTTGTGTCGCCCAATACGGTCATCCGGCTTCTGTTCCCGCCGATCCCGCTCAAAATGCGGACGCTGGCGTATGGGTATGTCGGGCTGGCGGCGTTTAATCTGTTGATCGGGTCACGCAACGCCGGCGGCGAGGCGGCCCATATCGGAGGCGCGGTCGCCGGGTTCTTCTTTATCCGCAACTCTCACCTGCTGCTCGATTTCTTCGATGTGTTCGGCGATTCACGCAAGGGCAAATCAAAGCGCAAGCGATCACGAGGTCCCAAGCCAAAGAAATACGACAAGGGTGTCCCGTCGGATGAAGATGTTGATCGGATTCTTGACAAGGTCAGCCGCGAGGGGCTGGGGAGCCTGAGCGAGAAGGAAAAGAAGTCTCTCAACAAAGCGAGCAAGGGCGAAGATTAGGATCTTCAGTAGAACGGGCTTCCAGCCCGTTTCTTCATTGTGGTTTTTGTCGATGAACAAGAAACGGGCTGGAAGCCCGTTCTACTGAGGGTCTTCTCGCACTGATGGCGGTGCTATCTTTCCCCGATGCCAACGCCGCTTACATTTACCATCGAAGCAAGATCAGGAAATGCCCGCACCGGAAGGGTCGAGACGCCCCACGGCGGGTTCGACACTCCCGCATTCATGCCCGTGGGCACGCGAGGAACCGTCAAGGGGATCCTGCCTCACCATGTCGCCCAAGGCGGGGCCCAGATCCTGCTCAACAACACCTACCACCTCATGCTCCGCCCGGGCAGCAAACTCATCCAAAAAATGGGAGGCGTGCACAAGTTCATGAACTGGAACGGGCCAATCCTCACCGACTCGGGTGGGTACCAGGCGTATTCGATGGCGGACATCAACGCGATCGACGAGGACGGCGTCTCGTTCCGTTCGTACCTCAACGGCGATCTGATCCGCATGAACCCAGAGATCGCGATGAAGGTTCAGAACGAGTTGGGCCCGGACATCATGATGGCGTTTGATGATTGTCCGCCTTCGATTGACCCGAGCACCGGGCACGCCACCCAGCCACGCCTCGCGGCAGCGACCAAACGCGACACCAAAAAACGAACCAAGTACGACCACGATGCCCGTTTAGAGATCGCCAATGAGCGCACGGTCCGGTGGCTCGAGCGGTGCAAGGTTGCCCACGCCCGCCCCGATGAGCAGAGCCTGTTCGGGATCGTGCAAGGCGGAACGGACCTTGCTCGGCGGGATTGGTCGGTCGAGCGGGTGTGCAACATTGATCTGCCCGGGTACGCCATCGGAGGCGTTGCGGTGGGAGAGACCTCCGACGACATCGCCCGGGTGGTCCGCCACACCGCGCCCAAGATGCCCAAGGACAAGCCCAGGTACCTGATGGGGGTGGGGTATGAGCGTGATATGGTTGCGGCGGTGATGGCGGGGGTCGATATGTTCGATTGCGTGCTCCCGACCCGCAATGGTCGCAACGCCAATGCATTCACAAGTGAGCCGGGTCACAATGGGCAGATCCGGATTCGCAATGCCCGGTTTGTGGATGATCCGCTGCCGATCGAGCCGGGGTGTGATTGTCAGGCGTGCGCGCCGGCATTGCACGGATGGAGTGCTGAGGGGGGCGGGCCGTTCACGCGGGCGTATCTCAGGCATTTGTTCAACGCGGGCGAGATGCTCGGGCCGATCTTGGTGACGCTGCACAATCTGCGGTTTTTTCAGCGATTGACCGAGGATTTGCGGGTGGCGATCCGTGAGGATGACTGGTTGGGGTTTGTTTCTAAGCGCCCTCATCTGGACGAACTGGTGAAGGCATCGCTTGCCCAATCCCAATGAGTGATTTGGGCCCGGAATTCCGGGCTGGCTGCCCGCAAAGCGGGTGCAGGGGTCCTAGGATCCCCGCTCACTGAAATAAGCATCCCGCGAAGGGGTGGAAAGGCATGATCGAATGAATACTCCCATCTTGACGATGTGGTCCGCACCTGTACTTGCGCAGGCGGACCGGGTGATCGGCGACCCCGTAGCGGGCGGCGGGGACACCGCCGTTGTTGGTGCTGATGGCGCTCAAGGCGGCGGGGGGACTGGCGGGAACGGCAGTCCATTCGGCGGCAGCTTCTTTATCATCATTATGGTGATGATGGTGGGCATGATTCTGATGACTTCGTTGTCGGGACGCAAAGAGAAGAAACGCCGGGCCGCTTTGCTGAGTGCAATCGGCAAACGCGACAAGGTGCAGACCTCGAGCGGGATCATCGGGACGATCATCGAGATCAAGGGCGATGAACTTTTAATCGAGACGGACCGGGCATCGAACTCGCGTCTGCGCATTGCTCGTGGCTCGATCCAGCAGGTGCTGCGTTCGGAGTCCAAGCCCGAGGTTGAGGAAGACGATTACGCCGTCAACGGCGTAGATGAAAATTAGACAGAATAAACAGACGAAAAATATTCGAGCACGAACACCAACGCGGGGCGACCCGATTTGAACGCACGGTTGCATCTCTCAATGGGATGCAGATCCGTTGACGAGGTTTACACACATGCGACACTTTGTCCGCAACTCATTGATCGCCATCGCGATGCTTGTCCTCGCTTTCTGGGCGTCGTTTCCTGCCAGCGAGAAGATCGGTCTGGGCAAGGACCTGGAGGGCGGCGCCTCGCTGACCTACTCGGTTCAGCTCAACGCTTCGGAGAACGCCAACGAGGTGATCCCCAAGGTGATCGAGGTGCTCAAGCGGCGCATCGACCCCAACGGGCTGTTCGAGATCTCGATTGTCCGCCAGGGGCAGGACCGGATTGAGATCACGATGCCGTTGCCCGGCGAGCATGTTCTGGTGCTCAAAGAAGCCTTCGAGGTTGAGCTTGAGAAACTCTCGGGGACCGCGATTTCCGAGGGTGAGTTTGACCGGGTGATGCGGCTCAAAGACCCCGAGCTTTCGATCGAGCTTGATCGGCTTGGTGCTGCCAGCGCGACGATGCGTGAGGAACTCCAGAAGGCGGCCGATGCCAAGGTGAAGTCCGACGGCATCAGGTTGGCCTTGGACATTGCCGGGCGCGAGGGCGAATCGGACGAGC
>JAESUL010000082.1 GCA_016763115.1 Phycisphaerales bacterium
CACCCCTCGTTCAACGTCGGGCCGCGCCGGAACCAGAACCTTCAAGAAGAGTGGCCAGACGAAGCCAAGACGGCGGTAAGAACCCGCAGCCCCGTTATTTTGTTGTACTCAGGGTTTTTACGTTCTTGACCTTGAAAAACCCACATTGCATGTTAGAAAGTGGGGAACATTGAGGGGACTGTAATAATGAGTATCACTGTCGAACAATGCATCGACAAAACACCTATTGTTCCATTTTTGAAATGGGCTGGTGGCAAACGATGGATTACGAGGCGTAACTTGGAAATAGCCCCACCAAAATACGAAACTTACATTGAACCGTTTTTGGGAAGTGCAGCAGTGTTCTTCCACCTGCAGCCAGAGGCAGGAATTCTTGCAGACAAGAACCGCCAACTGATTGAAGTGTACAAGGCAATCCGATCAGATTGGCGAGCGGTCGAAAGACAACTCTCAACCTACGTCAATCTGCATTCAGGCGACTTTTACTACGAAGAACGATCCCGCAAAAGAAAAATGCCGCACACCCGCGCCGCTCAACTCATCTATCTGAATCGTACGTGCTGGAACGGTCTTTATCGAGTTAATCTCAACGGTAAATTCAATGTACCTCGGGGTACGAAAAACGAAGTCGTTCTTCCCTCAGATAATTTCGAGAAAATCGCAGAAATATTGGAAAACGTTCAACTACGAACTTCTGATTTTGTGGACACAATTCGCCTAGCACGTGACGGTGGTTTTATTTTTGCCGATCCCCCATACACCGTGAAACACAACATGAATGGGTTCGTGAAATACAATGAAAATATCTTTTCATGGAAAGATCAAATACGCCTACGTGACGCACTGAAGAGAGCTATGGCGCGCGGTGTCCAATTTTCAATGACCAACGCTGATCATGACTCTGTGAAAGAGTTATACAAAGACTTTCCGTTTATGGAAGAGGTGCCTCGAAATTCAGTCTTGGCTGGCAAAAGTGAAGCCCGAACATTAACTACCGAACTACTAGTGAGAAGTTGGAAGTAAACAACTCATGGAGACATCCTCGAACCGTTTTTTGTCGATTCTTAAGAGGCTCACTAAAGCCATTTCTGAGTGGTACGAATCCCATAAGAACTTCTCAGAAGCTTTTATTGAGACGGTTCTAGTCGTCATCTTTTCGACGATCCCGATATGGTTATTCCCCATATTCTCACCAACAATATTCAAAATTGACGACAGCTTTCTAGCTCAAGTGATCCAAAACATCAGCCAAGGCGAATTATTTCTCTACTCCGTGGCAATGCTTGGCCCAATTTTCTATGCAACAAGCTACAAATACGCGGAAATAAAGACTAAGGACGGAACCTCCAAATTCTCAATTTCGGTCAATTTACAGTTTGGACGAACATTGTTCATGGTATCCACTCTCTTGGCCCTCGTCTTTGGTGCGATTTACGGCTCGATGCGCCTCAATATTGCGTCCGGTTCTCCATTAGAAATTAATACAAACGGAACAGTCTTCTCATCACTTCTCGCATATGGGTTCTCCTCTCTACTGTTTTTGATAACATCGTGGGTCAAAAACCAACTGGGTGACGGTGGTGCAAGCGCAATGCGGTACGATGAAAGTGCATTTCTTAAAAGATACTTTGCGGGGAAGAAATGAGCGAACTAGATCTCGAAGAAGTGCCAAATGATCCAGACAAAGTCGAACTCAGCTTTGGATGTTTACGTGCAACCCAACCTATAGGCGACCTATTTTTCGGAGTGATGCCGCATGACCTCCTCAGCAAAATCACCTACTTCGATGTCAGAAGAATAGTCCAAGAAAAACGCGACGTAGAGACGTATCTGGGGATTCAGAGACCACTAGTACCTAAGAAGGTAAATGCACTAGAAAAATTCGTTGGGTTTTACGATGCTTCTTTTCCAAGTTCTGTAATTCTCGCAATCGACGAGCAATACGTCCAATACGATGAGAAAAACGGAAAAATGATTCTTCGAAATTACGCAGAAGGGGAAACGATCCCGTCTACCAACATACGTTACATAGCGCGCGTGCTCGATGGGCAACACCGAATTGCTGGATTATCAAAATTTCACGGTGAGAGTTTTGATGTCCCAGTGACAGTATTTGTAGGCAGTGACAGCTCCGACCAAGCATACATTTTCTCCACCGTGAATCTGGAGCAAAATAAGGTATCGAAAAGCCTAGCCTACGATCTCTTCGCACTAGCAAAAACAAGAAGCCCCCAAAAGACGTGTCATAACATTGCAGTGGCTCTTGATCGCGACGATGGGAGCCCGTTCTACAGAAGAATAAAGCGATTAGGCGTGGCTACTGTTGGGCGAGATTTCGAAACTCTTACCCAAGCTCAATTTGTCGAGGCAATATTGAAGTATATTTCCAGAGACCCGAAAGAGGACAGAGATCGACTTCTACGTGGAAAAAAAATGACCCGTGCTACAGACGAAGAAATGGAACGGCTGCTCTTCAGGAATCTATTCATTGAAGAGAAAGATCTTGATATCGCCGATATTCTTAACTCCTATTTTTCCGCGGTAAAAGCTCGTTGGCCAGAAGCCTGGGATTTTCGTGGCGCTGGCCTGATACTAAATCGAACGAACGGCTTTCGCGCATTAATGCGCCTTTCCCGCGAGATGTATCTTTACGTAGCATCCCCCGGCGACCTTGTTCCTCAGGAGGCATTTGACGAGCTATTTAAACGATCGACGCTAAGCGATAAGGATATCTCAAAGGAAAACTTTAAACCAGGCAGTGGAGGAGAAAGCGCCCTCTACAAACGGTTGAAGGAGGAAATTTTTTCCGAGTAACTTTGCAAGACTCCGACATTCATCCCTCCCCCTAAACATTAGATTCTGGTATGCTCCTCTCGCGGCGGGCAAATTCTCGTCGTGGGGTTTAGTATCCCCTACCCAAGACATACGGTTACGCACCGTTAGGTTTTACCTAGCGAGACATACGTGGCCGGGTGACGGTTACGTATGTCCAGGGTTTGCGCCTAAAGGTGATCGTG
>JAESUL010000083.1 GCA_016763115.1 Phycisphaerales bacterium
ACCCTCCCTACCCCACCCCCCCTGATTTTCTAAGCCAAGCGGGGGTACTGCGTGTCACCCCGCACGTTCGCCGATGATAACCGATGATAGCCTGTGATAACTGATGATAACCGATGATAGCCGATGATAGCTGATGATAGCCTGTGATGGGAGCATTTAGCAGGGCTGGTGGGTGGGATGATGTGTCTTCTCTTTTGGCGAAGATTTGTCGCGAGTTTTTGAGGGTAACCCCCGCTATACAAATCAGACAGTTACGCCGTATCTCCACAACAGCCACGACGACCCTTTGCGCTCGTCAGCGCAATTGGTTAAGACCATAGACTATCGGTGTAGTGTTGTACATAGTTTTATATGATTAAATTAATGCTTGACATTATTAGCAACAAGCGTATATTGATAACTGTAGTATTAATTATTTAGAGAGAGATTATAAAATGGACATATTAGTAAACGGCGAAGTGAGAGAACTATCAATAATTGATCCAGCAACGAGCTGCGAATGGACGCAAGACTTGATCGGTAACGCTGGCTACCTCACCAGCTACGACGATCTGACAGAGCTGTACAGAATGTCGGGGTCTGATTATACATGGTGGAATGACTACATTGCGGAAGAACAAGACTTGCAGGATCGTTTGCATGAGCTCAGGCAAGTGTTGAGTGATAGCGAAGTTGAGAATCTTAATCAAGCAGTGTCTGATTGCGGTGACTCATGCTATGCGGGGATGCAGCTATCACTTGCAGAAGTGGTCGAATATTGCGAACAGTTAGAATAGTTGACGATAGATTAAAACAGGTGTTGACAGATTGACTAATCGCTGATACAGTGTCTGAAACTTAACAAGTAAAGAGATTAAAATCATGAATAAAATGGAATGGGTAGAGTCATTATACGTCGAAATAGAGAGGTTGAAATCAGATAGTTGGGAACGTCAGCAGGAAGATATGATTGACGCATTTTGTGACCAAGAGATGCAACGGATGCTATGTTTCGATGATAATGAGTTAGTTGGCTATAAAGAAGAATTGCCGGAATTATTTAACAGATATCAGAGTCACTACGCGTACGAAAAACAAATACATTTTACACACATGGGAATATTCAGCGAACAATCGAGAGATTAAAAGCATGACTAGATCAGAATGGGTAGAGCTGCTAGATGCAGAAGTACGGGTTTGCATTTTACCCGCATGGCTTTATCTTTCTTAGACGAATTAGACAATAACGGAGTAAACGATAATGATTAAATTTAAAATACCGGCAGAACAGATTCGGGCGGCTATGGTGCATGTAGCCAAAGGCGATGTCAGGTACTATCTAAACGGAATCCACATTGCTAAAACGTTTTCGAAAACTACAGCTTTTGTAACTATTGAACTGTTTTCGGCTCTCTCCGCGATAAAAGTGACATGCGAAGATCACCCAACCTTTTTAGTCATTATTATGCCTTGTCGTATAAGTTAGCCAGGGATTGGAGTTAAGCGTTATGAAAAAATCAACGAAGAGGTTACCAGGCTACCGCGAATTGTTGCGAACGTCGCATCACTTGGTCGAAGTAGCAGAGGGTTGTGGAACTGACTACTTGCGCCTAGTCGCTGATGTCATTTACCAGTTGCGTGCTACTGGTAGAACCAGCGCTGAAGACTTAAAAGTAATAAACGATACACTTGATAGCAAGCTAAAATTACGTAGGAGTAAATAATATGAGTCGTACAAAGCATATTCAAAAGTTAGCACAAAAGCTTTTAGGCGAAGGCAGCTATACTGATTCACTGGAAAAAGAATTAGTTGACGTAGCACATGCGCTAAAGGCAGGTAAATACTATACACGTGTTGATTCGGTTGCTAGGTCGGGTGTGAGTCGGATCATCTCGATTGGTTACATAAAAGGGGGCAAGCTACGGTGCGTGTCAGCTCACGTATATAAGCTGGCAGGCACGGACAAGAACCAGAGAATTACAGGCTGCGGTATGGACATACTTTTTTCAGCTCAAAATAACCTGTGGCGTAGGTTATTTCCGGGCACTCGTTATCAAGGTATGCCACATTATAATGATCTTTAACACTTTGATAAAATGCTGACTAAAGAAGGATTAAGACTATGTGTATACAAGTATTAACGCGCGGTACAAACAGTTACGAGCTTTTGAGCGCTCAGGTGGTACATAAAGATAAGTATCTTTTGATTATTGTAACCCCGACGATATATTTGCCGGATGAAAACGATTCAAAATTCTGGGAAGATGAACCCGCACTTGTGACGGTGGGCGACTCGGCATTAAGTATGCTAGGCGATTGGGCGGTGACTCACGAGATAGGTGGCTGCTCAATCATAAAATACTACAGAAGTCAAGATTGTGAAGAGGCGGTTAAAAAAGTGCTAGGGCTTAAAGCAGAATATGAGCTTGCAGTAAGACATTTATAAACGCTAAAGAGATTAAGGAGATTGAAGTGAAATATATAGCCTACGACGACGAGGGGCTTTATGATATGCGCCATAATTTTACTGGCTTAATTGAGCTTATAGACGAGTATTACATCTATACGCGCGATCAGTTGCAGGTGTTAGAAGATGATATACAAGCAGACTTAGATGATTAACGGGGAGAAGTTCCTACGCACAATATACGATTTAGAAAATAACCGAAAAGAGAGGTTAGTATGAAATTTGACATCCTGGATATGGTTAGTGGTGAGGTGATGTTCACAGCCAAGATCGGCTGTGATGGGTTGGTACCAAGAGGGGTTAAGGTTGGTCTGGCGGTTCGCTGGGCGGTTGAAAATGGGGTCGATCTACGAGGGGCCGATCTGCGTGGGGCCGACCTGCGTGGGGTCGATCTGGGTGGGGTCGGCTGGGTACCAAAAATCGAAAACATCCATACAGCCGTATATGCCGCTGCAAAGGGGGAAGATGCACTTGATATGGAACAATGGCACACATGCGGGTCAAAACATTGTCGAGCGGGGTGGGTGGTCACTCTTGCCGGGGCAGCTGGAAAAGTTATGGAGGGTGTTTATGGGCCGGGTGTGGCGGCGGCATTGATCTATATGGCTAGTGATCCGGAAATGAAAAAGGTGCCGAATTGGTTAGCGTCAGACGAAGATGCGCTTGAAAACATGAAAGAAATGGCAGAAGCAGAACAACTAACTAAAGAGGTATGAAAATGAAAACTACAGTGCTACTATTAATAACGATTGGGTCAAGCGGTACTTTTGAGGCGGTGACATCAGGCTCAAAAGCCTTTGGCCCGTCTGTAGCTTAAAGGCGGGTTAACGATGATACAGAAGATAGTTTCAGGCGGGCGGGAATTAGGCATTGAAGAAGGCTACCCAAAAACGGTGCTCGCAAGTCTCGTTTGTACTAAAGAAGTTAGAACGTTTTTAAACCCGTCTGAATACATTGTTGTTATTCAGGGCGGTATGGATGAAGGGCAGCTAAAAGCGGGTCTAGCATACTTTGATAAAAAGTTAGGTCAAGCGGATGCAGAAAAGCTAGTTAGCCACGTTAATAGCAAAGACTACAAGCTGGTTAAGGCGCTATGTTGTAAGTAGCGGCGCAAGCTGATAAAACTTATTTAAAATTTGGAGTTTTAGCGATGAACAGAGAGAACGTACAAGCATCAATCAACATCATGCAGCGAGTGATTGATAGGGGGTCTAACTTTAATCTCAGTTATTGGGCCAGCGGCGGGGCGCTGGAATCTTGTAAAAGCGAGGAGTCATACCACAAGTGCGGTATGTCCGCTTGTTGGGGTGGGTGGGTTGCGGTTGCGCCGGAGTGGCCAGGCGGTGTTGACGAGGGTGGTATACCCGTTATTGAGAACTGTTATGGGGAAGGGCTCGGAGGTGTTGAAGCCTTGGCTTATTGGCTAGATGTGGATTACGATGTGGTTAATGCTATAGCAGGCATAGGATCGGACGGGGCTGAGACATACAGTCAAGTTAGGAATCTGAAGGATGTCACCCCCCAAATGGTCATAGCTAAATTAGAGGGTTTATTAGATGAATAAGACTAGGTTTATATTATTAACTGTGCTGTTTTATGCAGGTGCGGTCTGCTATGTGGCCTATTACTGATGGATACTGTGCCCGTCAATCTGTTAAATATCAGTAAGCATCAAGCTATGACGCCGAGCCAGAGCTTAGAAAGTACTCTTAAAGAGCTGCGAGCTTATGGTGTTGACAGTAATCGGGATGATTGCGCTTATGTATTAGGTAATATTTGCGACACTCTTAACTACTACAGCTTTACCAAAGATACGGGGTGCCTGCAAAAACTGATAGCGTCTTTAGTATCTAGTTGGGGTAGTGGGGAGTATAGTGAGGAACTGGTGCAAGCCGATCTCCTTTACTTAGACCATATCACTTTAAGGTTGGCTGACTTGGATGAAGTTGTAGATTAGTTAACTTAAAGGGTCTATTATGAAAGTTGTCAGTATAAATAAAGGTCGTGGCGATAATGTGGTTAAATTTCTTGAGGGGCTTTTAGTTGAAGCCAGAGGTGGGGATATTTCAGGCATTGCCGTGGCATGTGTTTGTTCGAATGGGGACGTGTCTGCTAGTTGGAGCGGTGGCAGCGATGCCATTAAGCTTTATGCGGGTACCGAGCATCTAGCTAAGCAGTTTTATTTAGATAACATCGACGACAGGATGACTTTTAATTAAACCGGAGCTGAGAAAGATGAGCAAATACGACGAGTGTGAGCTAAAGGTGGAAGAGTATGAAAATGTCGTCAACACCGTGATGTTTTACTTTACTTGTAAGATCGGTGGGGTGGTTTGTCGGGAAAGCCGCGCCCATGTCAATTACTCAGATGCCATTAAATCTGGTAAAGAGTTTATTGATGGCCGCAATGTAGTTGACCAATTTCAAGAATGGCTTTTAGGGCACGAGTTTAGAGTCAAAGAAGCGTATCCGATTTTCACTGGTATGCAGAATTTGATGGTGTAACTTTAACTTGTAAACCTATGTCCACGAGAGCTTATGCGAAGGCAATGGGTGAAAAGTTTTTACGTATGATATACGATTTAGAAAATAACCAGAAAGAGTCAACCTTAAATAATTAAACTTGGAGAGTAACATGACCACGGAATATGCTAACTTATACATGACACCCACCGACAAACTCATTGAAACGGTAGACTTATCTAATCCAGAGGTAAGCGAGCTGGTAAAGCGTATTGAGACTATGCTGCGCGATAGCAAAGTGCTGTGGTCCTCGGTCGAGGCTGGTTATCAAGTTGATAAGAGCAGGATTGAACATCTAACTAAACAGCTAGAGGTTGAAAAAAATAAAAATGAGGCTTTAGAAGAAGATGGATAGAGCGCTTTATTATAAACCTTTCAAGGAGTTTATTTCTGAAATAGAGGTATAGCAATGGGCATTGAA
>JAESUL010000084.1 GCA_016763115.1 Phycisphaerales bacterium
CTCACCCCAACCCTCTCCCAAAGGGAGAGGGAGGAAGAAAGACAGAGGGCGTCAAGCACTCCGCTCCTGGGGATATGAAGAGTACGGAAGTGATTTTCAAAGCCGCTCGCTTCGCGCCTTGGGCTGAAGTGCGGCGATCATCGGTCCGATAGTGGGCGGATGGACAAGGTCCTTTCTCATCCCGAAGCGACGAGTTATCGGCTGTTTATGCTGTTTATTTCAGTGATTTCGTTGCTCGTGATCGGGGCGATGATGATGGTGCCGATGGAGGAGGAAACCTTTCGGCTGCTCGGGTGGGTCGATGTCCTCGCGTGTATGGTTTTCTTTCTGGACTTCGGGCGCCAACTGAGCAACGCGGATTCCAAGCTCAAGTATTTTTTCACCTGGGGATGGATTGATCTGCTCGCGAGCATTCCGAGTGTCGATGCGTTTCGGTGGGGGCGGGCTGTGCGATTGGTACGCATTATCCAAGTGCTCCGCTGCATCCGTTCGATTCGCCACCTAATCCGTATCCTCGAACATTATCGACAACGCAGCGTGCTGCTGGTTACGATGCTGATGGTGTTCTTGTCGATCACGCTTGGGAGCATGGGGATTCTGCACTTTGAGCTCGGCGTAGAGGACTCGAATATCCGCAGCGCTGAGGATGCGATCTGGTGGGCGTGGGTGACGATCACGACGGTGGGGTACGGCGATTTCACACCGGTGACGAACGGCGGGCGGGGTGTTGCGGCCGTGCTGATGCTTGTCGGGGTGGGGATCGTGAGTTCGATGAGCGGCTTGATTGCCAGTTGGTTGTTGCGCAAGCCAGATACTGACGAATAGCTCAATCTCGCATCTCGATCGCGCGCACAAACACATCATCCTGCATCACCACGGCGTACATCCGATCGAACGCCTCGTGGGGGAGGTCGGCGTGGCGGACGAGGAAAACCGCGCGCGTGTCGCTCGGCGGGTTCTGCAGGGGCGGAGTCGTCCACGCGAGAAGCCCAGCGAACAAAGAGATGGTGACGGCGGCGTGCCGTGAACGCATGGGGTTGTCCTTTGGTGTATTAGTCGAGGTTGGCGCCCTTTGAGCGGAAGAACTCGGCAAGTCCGGGGCGAGCGGCGTACGAGAACTTCTTGGCGATCGCTGCCGACCAGGTGCTCGGCTTGGCGCCGCGGTCGGCGAGGTACTTGGTGTACACCTCGTTGTACCGGTCGATGTGGGCGTGGGTTTCATCGTCGCTCGGGTAGCTGTTCACAAAGAGCATCCCATCGGGCGCGATGCACGGGCGGCTCGATGGTGATTCATCGGGCACACCGACGCAGAGCCCGTAGAGCGGCATGACACCTTCGGGCAGGTTGAGGACCTTGTCAAGCAGCGGGAGGTCGTTGCGGATGCCCCCGATGTAGCAGGTGCCGTACCCGATGGACTCGAACGCGAGCGTGAAGTTCTGTGCGAACAGCGAGGCATCGATGGTGCCGACCAAGAACGCTTCGAGGCTTGAATCATAGTCCTTTCCGGATTTTTCCACGATGAGCATGTGCTTGCGAAGGTCTGCGCAGATGATAAAGAATGCGCCGCAGTCGTGGACCTTTGGCTGCGGCCCGGCGAGGTCGGCGATTGCTTGGCGTTTTGCGCTGTCGGTGATGCGCAGTACGCAGTAGGGCTGGACCGCGGAACTCGTCGCAGCCATCTGCCCGGCGTGCATCGCTTGGGTGATGTGCTCGTCGGTGACCGGGTCGTTCGTGTACTTGCGGACCGAGCGGTGGGCGTGCATCTGGTCGATGGTTGGATTCATATTTAGTCGGATCCTTGTTGGTGCTCTTTGATGGTCTCGACAACATCGCCCGCAGCCTCGTTGGGGACGAGGAAGGTGAGCGAGTAGTGGGCGATCAGCCATTTGTCGTCGTGCTTTTCGAGTACTGCTGTTCCGCGGAGGACGCCGTACTTGTCGTGATCGAGCAACTCGTCAATCCATGCAACGGTAAAATCATCATTGAACGCGGTATGCCGATCGCGTGGATGATAGGTCCACCCGTGCCCGTCGCTGAACGGCTCGCGGGCGTAGTCCATGAACTCGGCCTTGGTCCACCGCTCGGTGGAATCGGTGCCAAGAAAGATGCTGTCATCGGTCATCTGCTCAAAGTACAGGTCAAACAAACCCATCGAAGCGGCTTGGTGCCAGGTCTCTAGAGTCAGATCAGATCCCATTTCGTAGACGCTCGACCAGCGTTCGTGTGTTCGGATACTTTGATCGGTAGAAGCGCATCCGCTGAGTGTCGCACACACCGATCCGATGAGAATCATTCGTAGCATATCAATCCTCCTTGGTTTCTGCATTGACCATCCATGCACTGAAATCCACAACAAACTTCCACACCGCATCAACATGCTCGGCGGGCATCGCAAACAACTCCGGTGCCTCGTCGAGCGTCTCGCGGTAGCACCGCAGCCATTCCTGTCTCGCGGCTTCATCAATCACGAACGGCAGGTGCCTTGCGCGCATCATCGGCCGCCCGTATTTTTTTTGGTACACATGGGGTCCTCCAAAGAGGAACACAAACATCGCGGCGGATTTATCAGCCGCACGCATCAGGTTCTGCTCAGACTTGGGAAACAAATCGGCGACCGAGGATTCGCCGAGTCTTCTATAGAAGGCGTGGAAGAAGGCCGTGATCTGTGTTTCGCCCATCGCTTCGTACACAGCGACGGGGATGCGATCGGTCTGCGGCGGCCCGGTTTGCGGGGTCCAGATGGGCTCTTCGCGGTCGCCGGCGGGGTGGGTGTTGAGGATGTCCATCCACAAGGATAGGTGCAAGAGATGCCCCCCGGCCAAAGGGTGATAACCCGGTGCAAGACAGGGGAGTTTTTCCTATTGTTGAAGGCGGGCTGCGGATTATGCGGGCTACTCGGGTATGAAGCGGCGTTGAGTGGGCAAGAACATTGTACGGGGTGCAAAATAGGACGATTCTATGTGTATGGCAATGGGAAACAAATGGACAGCACTGGCGAACCTTCAAGAGGACCTCAAGAAGGATGAGCACCGCACCAAGCCGCGGTTCAAGGCACGCGAAGTCACTTGCGAGCGTGGTCGCGTGAGCGATATGTCGGCTTCGGGTCTGCGGATCGTGTATTCACGGTGCCCAAAGTTTCTTGTTGGCGATCTGATCGATCTCGAACTTTTCTCAAACCTCGGACAGCACAACTGCCTCGTCGAGGTGGTGCGCGTCACCAAGCTTGGTTTCCGCAAGTTCGAGGTCGGGCTCCGGTTTACGGACCCCGCCGCAGCCAAAGAAATGCAGATCTTCCGGCTCGGATACGACCCGATGAACGACGACGGCAAATGGTCGATCCGCTGAAATATTTTCTCAATCTGAAATAGTTGCCGCCGCAAGGTGGTTGTTCTCTTTGAACGAGCACGATGAATCTTCTCCAGATCCTGTGCGTGAGGCCCGGGGCGATTGCAAAATCCCCCGGGCCTTCCTTATGCGCTCCGCCTCGGTATAGACCGGTGGTCGAGAGCATTGCTACTCCTCTTCGGTGCCCTGCTTCAGCCCGAAGGGTGAAGCAGGATCTTGGGGTTGGGCGGCGTGTGAAGAACCTGCTTTGCCCTCCGGGTCAAAGCAGGGCACCGGACAGAATAGCCACCCGGCTACTCCGTTTGGGTTTCGGCGGCGGTGTCAAGAGGCGATCTTTGGGTGCCGCATTCGGGGCATTTGGTTTCAGAGGTTGGCAGGGTGAAGAGTATGTACCCGCACTTGGGGCAGATGTCGTGCCCCGCCTCGCGGAGAACCCGGTAGAGATGGGGGCGGAACCCGATGTGAAAAATCAGGTAGTGCCAGCCGACAAGGAGAAGCGGAAACACGACGGTCCAGAGGACGAGCGTGTAGGGCATGCTGCTGAGCCCACCCAGTTTGATCAGGACAGTTGCGATAGCCAGAATGGATGCCATAGCCACGAACGATGCACCGTTGATCACCTTGTTGAGTCGTTGCTTGGACCACGCCGAGGACGCCTCGCCGAGCAGCAGGTTCTGGTCCTTGGACGAGATCCCGAGCTGCGGGTCTTTGAGGATTGACGGAAAATACGGCATCGTTGGATCCAGTGTACAAGAGATCGGCAATCAGCGTACAGCAGGTCCCACCCGCCTTCCTCTCTCTTCGGTGCCCTGCTTGAGCCCGAAGGGTGAAGCAGGATCTTGGGGTGGGAAATGGGATTTGGGTGCCCTGCCCATGCGAAGCATGTGCAGGCTTGAGGGGGCAAGGCTATCGTCATGCTGGTGCCGAAGACGCCACCAG
>JAESUL010000085.1 GCA_016763115.1 Phycisphaerales bacterium
GCACTCAAAGCGCTCGGCACCGGATGGAGCAAGGGGATTGGGTGGACGGATGTTTCGGTGGTCAAAGACTCTGCGGGTAAACCAATGTTGAATATATCTGGTCGGGCCGCAGAGATCGCCGAGCAACTCGGCATCACGGCGTGGCATGTCTCGCTCTCCCATACGGATTCAATCGCAATGGCGTCGGTCATTGCAGAGGGAGAATGAGCCGCGATGCCCCTACCCACTGTATTGATGACCGATGTGGTTCGATCTTCGCAGCAGGGCGATTCGCATGGCGGTGCGTATCTCATCAATCTTGAGGATGGGTCATTCGAGCAGGTTCTCGATTGGAACACGACCGATATCGATTGGCAGGGGCGGGGGATGGGTCGTGGGCTGCGTGGGATCTGCTTTGTTGATAACGAGATTTATATCGCAGCATCCAATGAGTTGTTCGTCTTTGATCTCCAGTTTCAGATCCTCCGATCACATACCAATCCTTATCTGCATCACTGCCACGAGATTTGCTACGACGGGCAACGCTATATCTACCTGAGTGCAACGAGCTTTGATTCGGTGCTCCGATTTGATACGCACAAGGGCGTGTACGATATCGCGTGGTGGGTTCATCCGGTGACCAAGCGTGCAGGCGCCAAGCAGGTGCGTGTGCTTGGGATCAAGCCGTACGACCCGAACGGTAAAATGGGCCCCGAGCAGGCGGACACGCTTCATATTAATAATGTTTCCATGCACGATGGGGCTGTTCATTTCTCTGGGTTGAAGATGGGTGTGTTTCTTCGGATGGCGGGTAATGATCTCCAGCCGATTGCTGGGGTTGGGGCGACGACCCACAACTGCCAGGTCAGTGAATCCGGTATTTTATTGAACTCGACCGGGAACGATGCCGCGGTTCTTCAGGATACAAAGGGCACGGTGCTCAAGTCATTCGCGTATCCAAGGTATGACGATTCTGACCTTACCAACACCAATATCCCCGGAGACTTTGCCCGCCAGGCATTCGGACGCGGGTTGTGTGTGTTCGAGGAGGATGGGCTGGTCATTGCGGGATCATCACCGGGAACGGTGACGGCCTTTGATTTGACAACCTGCGAGCGTGTCCGGTCGGTGCAGGTGACCAATGATCTGCGTAATGCACCGCATGGGCTCGAGGTCTGGCCATTCTGAGTGTGATTGGTTATTTGAGAGGGGACAGAGTGAATCTTGGAACCGCTTTGGCTTGGACGCTGCTCAAGGACGCAAACCGTGAGTTCGTCTCCGATGATCGGCGCTCGTACAAGGGGGTCGAACTCCTTATCGGTGCGATGCATATCGCCGATCAGGTAGATGCGATCTGCAGCGTGCCTCGGGTGGGCTTGCTCATTCCAACTTCCGGCGCGTTCCCAATCGCTGCGCTCGGGGCTTGGCTCAGTGGGCGGGCGATGGTGCCGATGAACTACCTCCTCCAGCAAGACGAACTCCAGTACATTATCGACGATTGCGGGTGCGATGTGATCATCGCGTCACGACAACTCGTCGAACATATCGGATTCGTTCCCAAGGTCAAGCACATTATTTATCTGGAGGATTTGAAGTTCCGATCGATGCCATCACCGAGGCTTCCAAAGCTCACACCCCCGCAAAGCCTCGCTGTTTTACTCTACACATCGGGGACCTCCGGGCGTCCAAAGGGGGTCATGCTGAGCCATGCGAATCTGCTCGCCAATGCCCGCCAGGTGACTTCGCATATTCAGATCCGATCAAGCGATATATTCTTTGGGGTGTTGCCCCAGTTTCACAGCTTTGGGCTGACCGCGTTGACACTTGTGCCGCTCATGGCCCAGGCTCGGGTTGTGTACGCTGCCCGTTTCATGCCCAAGAAAATAGTCGAGAGCATTCGGAAAAATCGCCCGACGGTTTTTCTCGGAATCCCATCAATGTACAACGCATTGCTGACCGTGAAGAGTGCAACCAAAGAAGATTTTCAATCCTTGCGGATAGCCCTCAGCGGCGGCGAACCTCTGCCCGACGATGTCTCTCGGAGATTCCACGAACGCTTCGGAATTAAAATCTCCGAGGGCTACGGCATGACCGAAACCTCTCCGGTCACCAATGTTTTTCTGCCCGGCGAGATCCCCGTGGGGTCCGTTGGTCGCGCCTTGCCGGGCGTCATCGAGCGTGTTGTCGACCCGGCGACGGGTGATATCCTGCCGCCCGATACGGATGGTGAGTTGCGGATCGCAGGCCCGAATGTCATGTCAGGATACTTCAATCTTGAAACAGAGACCAAGGAAGCGTTCGACGAGCACGGGTTTCTTCGCACCGGTGATATCGCACGCATCGACCCCGACGGCTTTCTTTTCATTACCGGGCGCATCAAGGAGATGATGATCGTCGGCGGCGAGAATGTCTTCCCCAGAGAGATCGAAGAAGTCCTCGATGCCCATCCGTCTGTCCACGCCTCGGGCGTCACCGGGTTGCACGATCCGATGCGGGGCGAGGTACCCGTGGCCTTTGTTGAGATCGAGGAAGAATGCTCGGTGGATTCAGACGCGCTCAAGGTCTGGTGCAGAGAACGGCTCGCGGGATACAAGGTGCCCAAACGCATCGAGATTGTCCAAGAACTCCCACGCAACGCGACCGGGAAGATCGTTCGGCGTCGGCTTCTCCCACTTCTCGATTCGACCTCGTAGGATGCTTGCCCCGGCGTGCCTAGAGTCGGATCGGTCCCCATAATCAGCCCCATACGCACGCCGGAGAATACCCCGTGGAAATCTATGTTGACACCGCCAACCTCGTCGAGATCAAAGAAGCACACGAACTCGGCATCCTCGACGGGGTGACGACGAACCCTTCGCTGATCGCCAAAGAAGGCATCGACTACGGCGTACGGCTTGCGGAAATCTGCGAGGTTGTCTCCGGCCCGGTCTCCGCCGAGGTCATTGCCACAGAAGCCAAAGCAATGATCGCGGAGGGCAAAGAGCGGGCAAAGATCGCGTCGAACATTGTCGTCAAACTGCCCACCACGGTTGATGGGCTCAAGGCGTGCAAGGTACTCTCGGACGAGGGCATCAAAACGAACATGACGCTGTGCTTCCAGCCCCTGCAGGCGATGATGGTCGCCAAGGCGGGGGCGTATCTCGTGAGCCCGTTCATCGGAAGACTCGACGACATCGGCGAGGACGGCACCGAACTCATCGCACGGATTCGCACAATTTATGACAACTACGGATTCGAGACCAAGATCCTGGCAGCCTCAATTCGGCATCCAAAGCACATGCTCGAATGCGCCATGATCGGTGCCGATGTCGCGACCTTGCCTCTCAAGGTCATTAAGCAGATGATGAACCATCCGCTGACCGATTCAGGCATCGAGACTTTCCTCGCCGATTACGCCAAAGCCTTCGGATAACGAGTCGGCGATCTCAAAGAGGAACTCGATCTCGACCGGGGCGTTGAGCGGGAGCGAGGCGCACCCAACAGCAGCCCGTGCGTGCTTGCCGATATCTCCAAAGATTTCAACAAGTAAATCGGAGCACCCATTGGCGATCTGTGGATGCCCGCCGAAATCTGGGTCGCATGCAACAAATACCCCAACGCGAACCACGCCGGTGACGAGTCCAAGGTCTCCTATCTCTGCCTTCAGACACGCCAAAGCATTGAGTGTGCAGGCTCGGGCGCACCGCACTGCGGTTTCCATATTGACCATCGAAGGGACGAGTCCCGTTGCGATCAACTCGCCTTGCTCGAATGGTATTTGCCCGGAGATGAAAACCTGGTTTCCTGATCTTCTCGCGGGGAGGTAGCTGGCGACTGGCTTTGGAGCAGTTGGAAGGGTGATTTGGAGTCCTTGCAGCTTTTTGTTCGGGCAATGATTGGGCATGCTGATCTCAGAAGTTGAATGTGAAATGGGGCAAGATTGGAACCCTGCGGGGTTGTCAGACGAATCTAGTTCTGATAGTATTCATTCGATGTCCATCAAGGCATCACTGGTGTGAGTGGTTTGGCAACGACCGATACAGTCCTTATTTGGGGTATTCCCCGTTGCTTATTTCCGCCGAGTCGCGATCACCGACAACTTGGCCCCGAGTGCCTGCAGGGCGAATTGCGGGCAAACACTCGGCCCTCGATGTTCGAGGGCTACAAGCAACCGGAAGCTTCCGCTTCCAACAAGTAAGGAGTCACACTGTGACAAAGAACAAAAGAAGTGCGTTTACGCTCATCGAGCTGCTGGTGGTCATCGCGATCATCGCGCTGCTCATCGGTATCCTCTTGCCCGCGCTGGCTAAAGCCAAGCAGCAGGCAAACAAGCTCAAGGACGCTACCCAGGTGCGTGGTTTGATGCAGGGCTTGGTGATCTTCGCCGGCAACAACAACGAGAACTACCCGTTGCCCAGCCGCCTCGATCGGAACAACAAGACCATCAATCTCGAGACCAGCCCACTTGAGAAAGACCTGACCGGTCACATCTTCTCATCCATGATCAAGACCGGCGACATTGATGTTGAAATCTGCGTCAGCCCCGTCGAACTCGGCAACTACGAGAAGAGCAGCACCTACGAGTTTGATTCACCAACCGGCGCCTCTGGCACAAGTGAAATCGAAAGACAGCAGGCGGTCTGGGACCCCAACTTCCTTGGTACACCAAGGAGCCAGACATACCTGAGCGGTACGGGCACCGCTGGTGTGGCTGGGCAGTTCGGCAACTTTAGTTATGCCCATATCCCGCCGTTGCTTCAGCGTCGTGCGATGTGGCAGAATACCTTCTCGTCTACGCAGGCAGCACTCGCCAACCGTGGCCCGGGCGCCTATGAGCTTGACGGCAATGGGAATGAAGGCACATGGGACCTTGTGGACACCACATCAGTCACCACAAGCGATGGTACCCAGCCACTGGGCAACACATCGATCACCCTTGCAATGCAGGGTTCACGCACCTCATGGGGCGGCAACATCGGGTTCAACGACAACCATGTCAAGTTCTTCAATCAGCCAGACCCCACAACCATCATCTGGACATTCACCGGGCTCAACAATCAGAACAAGTCCCAGTCTGACAATGTCTTTGTCAACGAAGATGACCAACTCCGGACACCAGTAGCGCCAGCAACGGGAGCGACCATCAATCTCGGTGGCACCGAGAGCAACCGCAACGCGTTGCTCATCCAGTACTACGATGTCAACCCATCCGGCAACTTCGCAGTCAGTCCATACTACGACTGATTCATCCGGCTTGTAAATGATAATCAATCTTTGATTCGGGGCTTGCCACATCGGCGGGCCCCGTTTTTCATAGTCTGCTTCACCTAGAGTTCCTCTGATGAGAAACCAGCAATCATCTCGTACGCAACTCGAACGCGAACTCAAGGCTGCTTGCACAGGTGAAGTCTGGTTTGACCAAACTTCGCGAGGGGTGTACGCCACCGATGCGTCGATCTACCAGGTGATGCCGCTGGGTGTTGTGGTTCCGAGTTCGATCGATGATGCGGTGAATGCAGTTGGGGTCATCGGCAATACCCGCATGGGCATCCTCCCACGGGGGGGAGGTACAAGCCTTGCCGGACAATGTGTCAACGAGGCGGTCGTGCTCGATTTATCCGCCCATTGCACTCGGCTCATCGAGTGCAATCCTCACGATCATTGGTGCCGAGTTGAATCAGGCATCACCATCGACGACCTGAACGACCAGATTGCATCGACGGGGCTCTACTTTGCCCCGGACCCATCGACCGCCCGCCAGGCGTGCATCGGCGGGTGCATCGGGAACAACGCCGCGGGGGCGCACTCGATCCTGTACGGGCGTACCTCGGAGAATGTGCTCGGCATCGAAGTCTGCCTCTGGAACGGCTCGTGTGTCAACTTCGAGCAAGGAGTTGCTGTCCATGACGAAAAAGCACGATCAATCACCAATGCGGTCCTCGATGTTGTCGAGAAATACGCACCCCTAATCCGTGAACGATTCCCAAAGACCATGCGTCGAAGCGCAGGGTACCAACTCGACGAAATCCTCTCGCAGATAGACGAGCACGGGCGGGATCTGTCCAAGATTAACCTCGCTCCTCTTCTCTGCGGCTCGGAGGGGACACTTGCATGCACCCTGCAAGCCAAACTCAAACTCATCCCTCTTCCAAAAGCCAAGGGGCTCGCGATTTTATCGTTTGGTTCTATCGAAGAAGCCATCAACGCGGTCGAGCCGATTCTTGAACTCCACCCAAGCGCGGTCGAGTTGCTCGATAAACTCATACTCGAACTTGCTCGCAAGAATCCGGTGTTCGCACCGTACACCGACCTGCTCCCACGCACCGTTTCTGGGGAGTTTCCCGAAGCGGTGCTGTATGTCGAGTTTTATTCGCAATCAGACACCGCTCAAATCGAAGATCGACTCGATCAACTAAAAATACTTTTTTCGAAATGTCCGATTCGGGTTTGTGATGATTCACGCTTGCTTGCAGACGCATGGGCACTGCGGAAAGCGGGCGAGCCGTTGCTCCATGCGATCGCGGGGACCCGCAAGCCGCTTGGCTTTGTCGAAGACAACGCGGTACCCGTGCACAACCTCTCTCGATTTGTAGCCGGGTTCCGTGAAATCGTCGAGAGCGAAGGGACCACCGCGTCGTACTACGCCCACGCTTCGGTCGGCGTGCTGCATGTCCGCCCGTTGTTGGATCTTCGTGACCCGCAAGACGAGCAGCGGATGATCCGGATCGCTCAACGCGTCGCAACCCTCGCCCAATCGCTCGGCGGCGTCCCCTCCGGCGAGCACGGCGATGGACGCGCTCGGGGGCCATTGCTCGAAGCATATTTTGGGCCCCAACTCATGCAGGCATTCCGTGAGATCAAGCACATCTTTGATCCCCACAACCTGATGAACCCGGGCAACATCACCGCTCCGGGGCCGATTGAATCGATTGCACGAAATACACGCATCAAACCCTTTGACAGCCCTGTGAGTATGCCACAGATCACGACGCACTATTCATTCGATCAGCAGGGCGGGTTTGGTCATGCGGCGGAGATGTGCAACGGCGCGGGGGTGTGCCGAAAAAAGAACGGTGGGACCATGTGCCCCTCGTACCAAGCGACTCTTGATGAACGCCACAGCACACGCGGGCGGGGAAACGCGTTGCGTCTGGCGATCACCGGGCAGACGCCGGAGGTAGACGGGTCCGCCTGGAATGATCCGGGCGCAATGGAGATTCTTGATCTGTGTCTGAGCTGCAAAGCGTGCAAATCCGAGTGCCCGAGCAGTGTTGATATTTCTAAACTCAAAGCCGAGTACCTCGCCAAGAGCTTTGCCCAGCGCGGACGGGCACCGTGGCGTGCACAGTTTTTCTCGAAGATCCATGCACTCAATCGGATCGGCTCGTTCGCGCCGGGCGCAGCAAACGCACTCAACCGGTTCCCCCCAATGCGATCGGTGCTCAATCATGCATTGGGTATCCATCCATCACGATCGCTCCCCATCTTTGCCAAGCCTGTTCGTGCATCGTCATTTCCTCAGCTTGCAATGCCCAAGGTATTGGTGCTCTCGGACACTTTTTCAACACACAATGAGCCGCACATTGTCGGTGCAACACGGAGGGTTCTTGAACGCTTTGGGTACTCGGTGGCGGTGTTGCCGGTTTCGGATATGGGGCGGGCGGCGATTTCTCAGGGGTGCTTGGCGACCGCGATCCGCGACATTGAGCGGATGATTGATCTGATCGAGCCTTCTCTGAATGACGAATCTATTGCGGGGTTTGTGATCCCCGAGCCCTCATGCTTGTCCGCGATCTGTGATGACTGGCTCGAACTCAAGATTGATCGCTCGCTTGAGATCCGCAAAGCAATCGCAAGCAAAGCAGCCCTCCCCGAAGTGTTTCTCGATGTGTTCTGGGATCAGCATCCAACCACCCCAGGTTTCACAAACCCTGCCGGGCTTATCAAAGTCCATGGGCACTGCCACCAGAAGGCCCTCTGGGGCGAGCAATCCGCGGGGACCCTATTGAAGCGGCTGTTTCCCGATCAAACCGAGATTCTCGACACGGGGTGCTGCGGGATGGCAGGTGCGTTTGGATTCGCCGCCAACAAATACGATCTTTCCATGCAGATCGGAGAACAACGATTATTCCCCGCCGTGCGGAGTTCATCTCCCGAAGACATTATCGTTGCGTCGGGGACATCATGTCGGCATCAGATCCTTGATGGAACCGGTGCCCGGGCGATCCATGCGATCGAGTTGATTGATCAACTGGTGATGGACGAGCCAGGCTAAGCAGGGGCGGCGACTCGTTGCGCAGAGGCGAGAATGATTTCCTCAGCATGCTTCCAGTGCACACCCGTCGAACCGCCCTGAATCACAATCCTGTGCGCACAAACAGGCGAGAGCA
>JAESUL010000086.1 GCA_016763115.1 Phycisphaerales bacterium
CATGCAGGTTTGTGTGGATAAGCAACGCCAGGGCGAGGGGATCGGGCATAAGATCATGATCGCGATCGAGGCGAGGGTCTTTGGCGAACTCGGGTTCCCCGGTTTGTATTGTCACGCCCAACTGGTCGCCATGCCGTTTTACGAGAAGCTTGGTTGGGCGGTGGGTTCTGAGGTGTTCATCGAGGCCGGCATCGAGCACAAACGCATGCAGATCGCGGCCCCAGCACACTCGGGCACGACCGAAATCCGGTAATCTCTGCGGATCAAGAGCCCTTTGGGCTTGGAATCGACTTGTGCACCGGGTATTGTTTGGTGATGACCTCGTCCACTCCACGCCAACCTATTCTACTTTCAGATGACCAAGTCATCGAGCGTTTTCACCATGCAGGCGTCCGGGTCACCCGTCAGCGGACGCTGATCTATCGTCTGCTCGTTTCGCTCGACACCCATCCTACAGCAGAAGAACTCTTGACCACCGTGCGTCACCAAGACGAGCGTTTGAGTTTGGCAACGGTGTACAACACGCTGGACACACTTGTCGAAAATGGGCTCGTTCAACGCATCGCCGGGAGTATTTCGGGCGGGGCGTGCCGATTCGAGGCCGACACTTCCGAGCATGTCCATATGGTCATGCCCGATGGGCGGGTCCGCGATGTGCCCATGGATCTGAGCGCACAGATCATGAACTCGATCCCCGCCGATGCACTCGAGCAACTCTGCGACCGCATGGGTGTGTCGGTGCAGTCAATCAAGATCGATCTGGTGTGCTCGCAAACCGGGGAGTAACGCGTTTACTCTTTGGGTTTGTTCGAGTCAACTTGCATCGCGACCACCGCTCTGGCGATCAGGTCGGCGCGGGTTCGGTGGTTGGGTTCGATGATGCCGAGGATCGCGATGGGGGGCAGCAGCCACTTGATCGTGTTGCGGAGCAACGCTCGGTGAACCGGCAGCACGCCGACAGCACCCGATTCCGTCGGCACCACACGAATCCGCATCGCCAGTTTGCCCGGCGTTGCGCCCAGTGTTGACTCAAAGATCGTCGAAACAATCAGTCCAGTGACGAGCAAGATCGGCAGCGCGAGCCACCCGCTATCCGGGCGCGAGAACACATTGCCGGTGAACAACTCCAAGATCCCAACATCCATCAACGGCGCGATGATGACGCTGAGAATACCCAAGTCGATGAGCATACTCATCAACCGTTTGGACGGGTGGGCGATGCTGTACCCATCGGTGAGCTCGAACACGAGCCATTTGCTCGGGTGGATACTGAAGAGCACGCCCATCGAGCCCATCATGAAAAACATCATCAGGATAAACCGCGTCGAATCGGCGTTGAGCAACCGACGCTTGACCGGCTCGCCGTCGTACAAGGTCCGTCCGGTTGTCAGATCGATCTCGATAACCCGTATAGAACTGGATCTGGATTTGCTCTGGGGTTGGCGTCCGAGCAGGACCAGCGTATTGGAGCCCTCGAGCACCATCGCCCCGCTCGATTTGGGCGGGTTTTCGAGTGTGTGGACGACCAGATCGCTCGATGATCGCAGGACATGGATATTGAGATTGCCTGTTTCATTGAGCACGCCAACGATAATTTCGTCTTGATTCCCGAGTACGAACTCGGCGTTCCAAACCAGATCAAGCGATTTGATCGCGATTGATTCCCATTCATCAGTTTTGTCATCTGTGCTCAGTGTCATTGCATTGGATTCAGTGCCTTGGCGTGTGATGATCGCTACACGCTCGCCCCAGTTCAGCAGCATCACTTCGCTTGCAGAAGAATTGGGCAGCTCAATCGTGTCCCATCCGCTCTGGGCGAGCCGATAGAGTTTCCAGTGTTGATCGGTTTCGATCAGTGCGTGCATGATGCCGCCGGGGGCGACAAACCCGCTTAGTTTCCCGTCGCCAACCAGCGGCGGGTGGGCGTCAAAGAACGAGGCGGACTCGAAGAACCACCCGCCGGTTGTGTTGTTGGTGGTGCGCCCCGAGGATACTCGGCGGAACGATCGTTCATCCGTTTCTTTGGGCGGGAAGACAAGGTACACCCGACGCCCGCTGGTGGCCAACGCTTCGGGCATGGTGTTGAGCTGGCGGATCGCAACAACTGTTCCGGGCAGAGCGTCGGTCTGGTTGCGAGCATTGCTGCCCGCACGCGGCGGCAGGTGCATGAGCGTGAGAAAATCGGTGCGGGTGCGGTAGATGCTCCACCCATGCTCTCCTGCGCCCGAACTCATCACCGGGCCGGTCCCGAGGAGCGGCAGCAAAGTAAGCAGACAGAGGATCGTTCGGATGGTGTTGTGGGTATTCATTCAGGTGCAAAAGTTTCGTCGAGGTTGATGGTTTCATGGACACGGTAAATCTTGGCGAGGTTGGCGGGCTTGAATACCACCGAGCGGATGGCTTTGCTGCGTGGGTCGGAAACCTCGATGCGGACAAACCCGTCAAACCCAACGGCCCGGACCTCGATCACGCCGGGGGCGAATGCGTGCTCGTCTTGGTCAAGCCCGGAAACGGGCTTGTACCTCCAGAGTTTGGCAGCAGCGATCAACTCGCCGTTTTCATTGAAGGCCTGCGTGCGTGCGACCTCGAGTGTCTTGGCATCGAACCACAACGCGACCGATCCCCACTGGGCGGGGATCTCGATGCCGTAGGCCTTGCCGTCCGGCGACCAGTGCGAGGTGGTCTCGATGGCTGGGTCGATCGGGACGATCCCGAGCAGGGTGATCATTTCATGCGGGTGGATGGGGATGCCGAGGGCGTTGAGTTTCTCGGGGGTAGCTTTGGATTGAAGCCCGACCATGGCGAGTTTGTGCTCAGATTGAGAAAGGTCCATGGTCCAGTACTGCTCGGCGTTGGCGCCGAGGGCAAAGTAGGTCTTGTCAAACTTGCCGATGCTCAGCGAGAACCGATCCGGGCGGATGATCTGCAGGTGCCCCTCGCCTTGCTCGCGGAACTTGTCGCCCCGCGGGTCCTTGCCCTCGGCCCGAACACTCACCCGCGCCCAGAGCCGATCGAGCGGGGCAACGCGTGCGTTGTGACGGGCGATGAGATCCGACGCCGAAGGCGGCGGGGGAGCGGTAGATGGATCAAATGTTTGTTGTGAGGAACACCCGCCGAGGATAATCAGAATGGCGAGAGCGAGGAAGAACGAGAGGCATCTGGTGTTCATGATTCATCCGCCGAATCCAGGTTCATCACCCGCCCGAGTTCTTCGGTCGCGTCGGTGATTGCCTGGTCGTCGAGTTGGGGGTCGATGACACGGAAGATCGGGCCGCCTCCGCCCTTGATCCGCATGCGCAGCGAGAGGGTCGGCGGGGCATCGTCGCTTGCGGGCGTCGAGCCCTCAAAGATCAGGCGTTTCTTCCGCATCAGGATCAGTCCGAGCAAATAACGGAACGCGATCTGCTTGGATTCGGTGGCTTGTTCAAGTTGCTCGAACAGATCCATCATCTCATCGTCATTGACCAGCGGCTGGACGCGGTCTTCCTTGTCAGGGATGATGCGTTTCCAGAACCCGAAGAGCCGGTCGGGGGCTTGCGGACGCACGCCCTCTTCCCATGCCTTGATCGAATAGAGCGAGCGGACGAGGGAATCCTCGCCCTCGCGCTCTAGAAGGACCGCGATGTGCTCGTCGCCGACCGCGAGCGGATCGCCGCTGTGGGCACAGATGTCCTGGGTTCGGATGATGTCGTAGGGTGCGGGTGATCCTGCCATGCGTCAAGTATACGCACGGGTGGGCACACAAAAAGCCCGCGACGAACGCGGGCTTGGGTGATTTGGTATCCGATGGTCTCGTTAGGCGGCCCGAAGGAATCGGTTCGCGGACAACGCCCGGATGAGCCGTTCTTTGTCGCCCGCCCGATCGTACCGGGTGATGGCCAGGGCCATCTTGGCAGCACCGGGTTCTTCGATATCGCACCAGACGACATTGCCGGTGACAAACACCGCGCGTCCGGGCCCGATGTCCTCGGGACCAGCGAGTCCGGGCAGGTCGATCTGCATGGAAACGGTTGAGCCCGGCTCGATGGGGATGTCGAGCTCGAAGCACACGCCGCCCTCGGAGAGGTCGTAGATATGCCCGGATCGGGTAAAGGTCTCTTCGTCGGGGTGAATCCGAACGCAGGTCGAGGTGTACCCGGGGTTGACGAGGAAGCGTTCGTGCTGACGGCGGTTGATTGACTGGATGCTCATTTCGGTCTCCCAATGGTGTGGACACCGTGCTTATCGGCACCAAGATGATCGGACTTGACCGCGACCCGCAGAGTTGCGCAGATCCTGCGGGCCAATCTCGTTGGGATCGTTCGAGCGGGCTACCAACCGGCGGGGGCGGCGTCGCCGTGGAGCTTAGTCCACAACGCTTCGAGCAGGAATTTGGTCCCGATTCCGGTCGCTCCGGAGATGGCGAAGACATCGGTGCCCGAATCAAGCTGCAGGTCCGAGCGGAGCTGCTTGACGAGATCCTCGCGTTCGTCCTCGGGGACGAGATCGAGCTTGTTGAGCACGATCAGTTCGGGTTTTTCTGCAAGCTCGATTGAGTAATCCATCAGTTCTTGACGGATCGCCCGGTAGTTTTCTGCCGGGCTCGATTCGTCCAAAGGCACCGCGTCGAGCAGGTGCACAATGATTTGCGTGCGTTCGATGTGGCGGAGAAAATCATGCCCGAGCCCCGCGCCCTCCGCAGCACCCTCGATCAACCCCGGAATGTCGGCGATGATGACCCGGCGGGCACCATCAATGAAAGCGATGCCGAGCTGGGGCGAGAGGGTGGTGAAGGGGTAGTCGGCGATTTTGGGGTCCGCGCGGGTGACGCCTTTGAGCAGCGTGCTTTTGCCCGCGTTGGGGAACCCGACGAGCCCGACCTCGGCGATGACCTTGAGCTCCATCCGCAGGGCTTTGACCTCGCCCTCTTCACCAGGGGTTGCGATGCGTGGTGCCTGGTTGACGGCGTTCTTGAAATG
>JAESUL010000087.1 GCA_016763115.1 Phycisphaerales bacterium
GCCGATCAGCTCGTTGACGGTTGCGATGACTTCATTGGCGGCTTTGGTATCGGCGGGGGCGGACGATGCGCCCACCACCATATCCATCGGATCATTGGACATGCAGAACTCCTGATGATGATTCAATCGCCCGGGCTCATCCGGGCGGTGGTGATTCTAGGCCGACGATTCGCAAGTGTCCGCCATGAGCAATCATGAGCAATCAGGTGCGAACAGGTGCAAGCCGCCCAATTGCAACGGGTTGGATACCCCAGATCCCGTTTTATTCCTTACCCAACGCTGGTCGGGTCTGGAAACACCTGATCGAGCGGATCGGGCTGGGGATCGGGTATGTCCTCCAATGAACGCTCACGCCAGTTTCCGAAGAGGAACCGTGCGAGCAGGGCGAGCCCGAGCAGAATAATGTACGCCGACGCTCCGATCCAAGGCCCGACCGGGCCCCACTCGGGTTTGAGCTCAATTATCAGCAGCCCGAACCCGACGATGCACCCCCAACTCAGCGTGATGGTCAGCACCCCGGGCCAGACGGTATCGCCCGCGCCACGGAGCGAGCCGGACATGACAATCCCGACCGCATCAAAGAGCTGGAACACGGCTGCGGCGATCATGATCTTGGCACCGATCGCGATCAACTCGGCGCGTTCCTCGGGTCCGGTCTGCGAGTTGATGAACACATTGATGAGTTGTTCACGAAACACGACGAAGACCAACGCGCACAACGCCATGTACCCGAGCCCGACTTCGAGCGAGAGCCAGGTCCGCTGGGCCGCGATGTCGGGGCGTCCGTGTCCCATTGCTTTACCGACCAATGCCTGAGCAGCGATCGAGATCCCGACGACGGGCATGAACCCGATGTGCATATAGCGCAGCGCGATCCACCCGGCGTTGTTGGCATAGATCCCGGCTTGGTCCACCGCCGTCGAATCGAGCCCGGCAGCGATCGCCTGGGCACGCCCGGCTTTGGGCACCAGCCAGTTCATCAGTATCCCCCAGCAGATCAACTCGCTGAAAAACATCAGCCCGCCGGGCCAACCGACGCGGAGGATATCAAGGAACTGCTTGGGCTTTGGTCTCCACGCGGCCCGGGCGCCGAACTCTTTGGCGTACTTTGACGACACAAACAATCCGATCGGGATGCACAACTCGACAAACCCGCCGCACACCGTCCCGATCGCAGCCCCGCTGAGCCCGAGTTTGGGAAACCCAAACATCCCGAAGATCAGCACCGAGTTGACGATCACATTGACGATATTGCCCGAAATCGCCGAGATCATCACGACCTTTGGACGATGAAGCCCGTAGAAATAGTGGTGAATTGAACGGGCTGCGAGCGTGACGAACCCGCCGAGCAGCAAGATGCGTGCGTACCCCGATTCGAGTGCCCACATCCGTTCACCCGAGCCGGCGAAGTTGGTCATGTTGATGAGCAGCGCGTAGGGCACCAGGAACACCAACCAATAGCCCATCGAGATCCAGAGCCCGGCCCATGCGTAGGCAGCGCCCTTCTTGGGCGTGCCCGCGCCGAGATTCTGGGACACGAACGAGTTGATGACGGTGTTCATCCCGAGCCCGAAGGCAATGGCGATCCACGCGACGATGCCGCCGTTGCCCTGGGCCGCGACATACATCGGGTCGTCGCCGATCTCTTTAACCATGAAGGTATCGACGAACTGCATAAGCGTGTAGCTCGTCATGGTCACGACCGAGGGGATGGCAACTCGGAAGAGCTCGTAGATCGGCGAGACATCGGCGTAGGGATCGATCGGCTCGGCTCCCTTGGGTACGGACGCAAGGCCCGTGGGTTCTTGGGGAGTGTGGTCTGGCATTCTCTGGATTCCTGCGTGGCGCGTAAGCAAAGATACCAACTCGACGCGCAATGGATGCGCGGAGTCGACAGGGGTCATTCAATCGGTTCGGATTGATCGCGTCAGCGGGTCATAAGGCTCAATAATCACCGAACAGAGCACCAATGTCAACCCGGGCATCGTCAGGCGTGCGTAGATTGTCGAGATTGGACCATCTTGATCGCCAGGTCGATCGCGTTGCTCATCGACCCGGGATCGGCGATGCCCCGCCCGGCGATGTCGAAGGCTGTCCCGTGGTCCGGGCTTGTGCGGACCGTCGAAAGCCCGACCGTGACATTGACCGCGAGGTCACGCTCGAGCAGTTTGACCGGGATCAACCCTTGGTCGTGATACATCGCCACGACCAGATCAAACTTGCCTTCAATCGCTCGGTTGTAGATCGTATCGGCGGGGTAGGGCCCGGAAACCTGAATCCCCGAGTTGCTCGCGTGCTCGATGGCCGGCTCGATCAGCCTTGCTTCCTCGTCGCCTATCAACCCGCCCTCGCCCGCGTGGGGGTTGAGCCCGCAGACCGCGATCCGCGGGCGCGCGATGCCTAGGTCTTGGCAGGCTTGGTGCCCGAGGTCGATCGCGGTGTGGACCTTGCCGATGGTCAGGGCGTTGCGGATCTCGCTGACGGGGATATGAACGGTTGCAAGGATCACGCGGAGCTTGTCGCCTACGAACATCATCGCGTAGTGCTTGGACCGGAACCGCTCGGCGAAAAGTTCGGTATGCCCCGGATACCTTCGCTTGCCCGCCATGGCCCAGGCTTGTTTGTTGATCGGGCCGGTCACCACCGCGTGGGCGTGCAATGAATCGGAATCCTTGCGCTGCGCGTCGGCGATGGCAGATTCCACCCATCGGAAACTCATTGTGCCGCTCAACCGATCGGCCGCTTTGGGGAACCTTGGCTCGGTGCCGCCTTCTTGCATTTCGGGATCGGTATCCATCAAGACGACATCGTGGGTCGCGGTGGCGGCCAGCGAGGACCTCGGATCAACTTGCCACCAGTAGGGCGTGATCTTGCACGCGAGCGCCGCGTTGTGCATCGCGGCGGCCGAGCCATGAATGATGAACCGCGCATCGGTTCGTCGCTGCGCGTTGTCCAACGCACGAACGAGCACCTCGGGACCGATGCCGCCCGGATCGCCCATGGAGATCGAGATGGTTGGACGCGTGGTCATGGGAGATTCTACGCCGAATAGACGCTGGCAACCGGTTGCACCGGCATCGGAGGCGTTGCATTGCTCAGGTCTTCGGCGATCTGGGTAAAATCATTCGGGGTGGTGAGGCGTATGTGCATGGGTCAGACCCTGAAGATCGAGCCGAGCTTTTTACCCAGCAGTAGCGAGGCGCCGAAGAGGGTCACCGCCAGGAGGCTCATCCCCCAGACACCCATCGCGCTCGCTATATACGGCCCATCGCCGAGCCGGTTGGTGAACTCGTAAATCATCTTCGTAATCGGGAAGTGCTCGCCCTTCTGGGCCAAGATAAGCGAATCAGAAACCTCGAGCATCGAGAAACTGAAGACCAGCAATCCCCCCGCGATCAGGTTGGCCATGATCAGCGGGATGATGATCTTGCGGACGGCGAAGACGCGTGTTGCGCCTAGGTTGACGGCGGCTTCTTCGAGTTCGCCGGAGGTTTGCTCGAGCCCAGCGACCGTCGATCGGACAATATAAGGAAGCCTGCGCACGGCGTAGGCGATGATGAGCAGCGGGAACGGGTTGGGGTTCTTGCCGAACACGGCGAGCACGCCTTCGAGGGGTTGATCGGGACCGAAGGGCCACCGCAGTGTCATGGCCAC
>JAESUL010000088.1 GCA_016763115.1 Phycisphaerales bacterium
ATTCTCTCGGCAATCCATGGCATTGGCATGATAATGGCCCAGAAAAGCAGCGGATACTAGCCTTACCCATTCAGGCGCAATGGATTATGTCCGCACTGCCAAGGCCAAGGGGGTCTCGGGTCCCGATGTGGTGATGAAGCATGTGTTCCGCAACTCGTTGCTGCCGTTGATTACGATGTTCGTGACGATTTTCCCTGCGATGCTTGCGGGGTCGATTGTGATCGAGAAGATTTTTACCATTCATGGGATGGGCAGCTTGACACTCGAAGCGATTACGCTGAGGGATCGTGAGTTGTTGCTCGCGACCACCATGATGATCGCGGGGGTGAATCTGCTCGCGTTGCTGCTGGCCGATATCCTTTACGCTTTCGCAGATCCGAGGATTTCTTACCAATGAGTGCATCCAAGGAAGAACTGCAATCGGTCACCGGCGTGCAACTCGCCCAGGGCATCGGGCACAAGCCTACCCAGGGATTCTGGGCCGAGGCTTGGGCACAGGTGCTCACAAAGTGGGGTGCGTTGATCGGGATCGGATGGGTTGCGATCATCGCGTTCTTTGCGATCTTTGCGCCGCTGATCGCCAGCGGGCACCCGCTGATTATGTGGGAGATCGGCGAGGGCGGCGAGAAAACGATGAGCTCGCCTCTGGTCGATGCGCTGAGCGGGGCCGATGTGGTGCTGCTCGCGTGGGGCCTTGTGGTGCCGATTTTTCTGATGCTCCCGATGATCAAGCTCACGCGGAGCGAACGGCTGCGGATTCTGATCGCCGGGGGGCTCCAGAGCGCGGTGATTACGGTGCTCGCTGGGGTGATGAGGGCGCGATATGCGGGGATCTATGTTTCCGATGAGATGCGAGAGTTTGAGCAGAGTGCGGGCTTTGTCCCGAAGATGACAATACTCATTGCCGTCATTTCCATCATCCCATTCTTGTTCATTGCGATATGGGTGTACAAAAGTTGGTGGCGGAGCTCGATGGTGGTCATGGTGGCGATCGTGGTGGCGTTGCTTGTGGGATGGAAATGGTCGCCGACGCTGCCCAACTTTGATTACCGTGCTCTCCAGGCATCCGGTGAGATCGAGGCTGTGTACACGCTGGTCCCCTATTCGCCAAGCCAGGGCTCGTCGACGATGTACAATCGTGAGCCGGGTGCGACGCCGATGTTCGCGTTGTGGGAAAAGTTCGAGAACCAGATGCGTTTGGACAACGAGCACCGGGCGATGTATTCCGATGAACAACTCAGCAGCATGGTGGTCGATGAAGCGGTCTTTGCCCGGCTTCGTTCGGTCGCGCCGTCGCTGACCTCTTTGATGTCTGAACCAGTCGCTGGAGTGATTGAGGGCTTCGAGAACGCACATGCAGATGGCTCAATCCCCACACTTATCGAGTTGAAGGGCGCGATTACCGAGTACAAATCCCCCGGGCATTTCCTTGGCACCGATGTGTTTGGGCAAGATGTGCTCTCGCAGATGCTCCATGCGTGCCGGCTGTCAATCTCGATTGGATTGGTCTCGACAAGTATCGCGGTCACGATCGGCGTTGTTGTTGGTGCGATCATGGGGTACTTTGGGGGGATTATTGACCTGCTGCTCTACCGCGTGGTCGAGGTGTTCATGGCGATCCCGGTGTTGTTCTTGCTGATCGTGGCGGCTGGAGTGTTGCCGAGAAATATTTATATTATGATGGCGATCATCGGGTGCTTTACCTGGACGGGTGCGGCGAGGTTTGTCCGCGCCGAGTTCATGAAACTCCGCAATGTTGATTACATCCAGTCGGCCCGAGCGATGGGGCTGCCGTTGCGGTCCATCCTGTTCAAGCACATGCTTCCCAACGGCGTGACCCCCGTGCTCGTCGAGGCATCCTTTGCCATCGCCGCGGCGATCTTGATCGAGGCAACCCTGAGCTACCTCGGGCTTGGCCCGGCGAACCAGGCGAGTTGGGGGCTGTTGCTAAGCAACGCAACGGGCGATACCGGCGCGTTTGTCTGGTGGCTCGCGATCTTCCCCGGCGGGGCGATTTTCTTGACCGCGCTCGCCTACAACCTGATCGGCGAAGCGCTCCGCGATGCGGTTGATCCTAAACTGAAGAAAGCACGCGTTTGATGCGTGATGTGTCCCGGAGAACTACCCAATGAGTGATGCAACGATGCAAAAATCAAGCCCCAAGAAGTCCGGTGTTGCGGTGCAGCCGTTGATGCAGGTTAAGAACCTCGCCGTCTCATTCGACAACGGATCCGGGCCTCGAATCCAGGCGGTCGATGGCGTCATGATGACGATCTATCCTCGCCAGACCTTTGCGGTCGTTGGTGAATCCGGGTGCGGCAAATCCGTCACCGCGATGAGTTCGATGCAACTCGTTCCACGCCCGCCGGGCCGCTTTGACCGAGGCGAGATCCTCTTTCGCAAGTCCGACGAGGATGGCGGGCAGGTGGTCAACCTGCTCGAAATGAGCGAAGCGGAGATGCGAGCGGTGCGTGGCAACGACATCGCGATGATCTTCCAAGAGCCGATGACAAGCCTCAACCCCGTCTACACCGTCGGCGACCAGATCGTCGAAGCAATCACCTTGCACCGCGACGCGACCTCTAGAGAAGCCTGGCAGATCGGTATCGAAGCGATGAATGATGTCGGGATTCCTGACCCCGAAAATCGGATGAAAGCCTATCCGCATCAGTTCTCTGGCGGTATGCGTCAACGGGTGATGATCGCGATGGCGCTGGCGTGTCGCCCGCGTTTGCTGCTTGCCGACGAGCCCACCACCGCGCTCGATGTCACCATCCAGGCGCAGATCCTCGAGTTGCTCAAGGACCTCAAGGCCGAGCGGGATATGGGCATGATGCTGATCACCCACGACCTTGGTGTCGTTGCAGAGAATGCTGATGTTGTCTGCGTGATGTACGCCGGTCGTGTGGTCGAGTTTGCCAATGTTTACGATATCTTTGATAATCCCAGACACCCCTACACACGCGGGCTGCTCGCCAGCATCCCAACAATCGGGCACCTCAAAGATCGTCTGGTCACGATCACCGAGGTCGTTGATAACCCCGAAGAGTTCAAGAAACTGCCGGGCGCCGATCAGGGGATCACCCCGTGGTGGCCCTGGCATGAGCCGCCCAAGGATCTCAAGAAGCGTGACGAGCCGGCAGGCGATTATGTGCTGCGGAAAGTTGCCAAAGATCATTGGGTCGGTGTGTGGCGGACCGAAGCGGTCGCCGACGACAACAGCCCGCCGCCGGATCTGTCATTCTGCATCTCGGACCAGGAATAGCCGGAGGATCGCATGCGAGTTCTGCTGTTGGCCGATCGGGTGTTTGCTGCTCACGAGCGTGTGCTTATCGAGCGGATCGCGGTCGGGCTTGTCGCCGAAGGCATTGATGTCCATTGTGCATTGCCCGCCCACCGCCAGGGCTCGGGCACGCCGTTCACACTTGCGCGTCAGCCGGTCGTGTACAACGATCGGGGGTTGGCGTTCACGCGTCGAATTCGGGCAGCCCAAATAGCGCGTCAGGTGGTGGGTGATTCCAAATCGGTCCAGGACGGGATGGATATGGTCCATGTCTTTGGTGGGTCGGCGTGGGGTATGGGACGCGAACTCGGCGATCTCTTTGGGTGCCCGGTTGCCTATGAGGTTTGGCGTGAAGGGATGGTCGAGCGAGCGGCGCGCGTCTATCTACGAAATCCGAACGACTCTGGATTCTTTGCGCCAGACACACCCATCGAGCAATCGCTCATAGGTTCGGGTGTTGGTTCGGCGACGCGGCTTACGCATTGGGGCGCGAGCGTGGCGCAAAGCACCGGAGAACTCCTTGCGCAAGGGCGCGACCATACCGTGGTGCTTGTCAGCTCGGGGCGTGATCGGGATCGGTGTATTGCAGCGTTCGAGGGGCTCGTGTCCGCGATCGGATCGCGCGAGGATGTGCTGATATTTGTCAATACCCAGGCCGCCGAGCAAGGCGGGATCTGGAAGCGTGCCAAACAACTCGGGGTGCTTGAAAAGTTGACGGTTGTTCAGCAGATGGAAGATCGTCGAGACCTGGTGCTTCGGTGTGATCTGATGGTGTACCCCGACCAACGCCACGAGCACCGCACCATCCTTCTCGATGCAATGGGGCATGGGCTGGGCGTGATTGCGGCCCACGATGACCAGGTTTCTGTCTTGATCAACCACGAAACAGCGCTGCTGGTCGAATCTGCAACCAGCGAGCAGTGGGGGCAGCGGATTTCCGAGCTCCTTGATAATCCTGACGATGCACGCCGGCTTGGGCGCAGCGCAAGGTTGTATATCCAGCAGCATCGGCGCACCGGTGTTCACGCCGTATCGCTCGTTGATGCCTACTCATGGATGACCGAATCGGGCTCGTTGGCTGTCCGATAAGGCTCGATGCGTCTGGTAACCAGACCCTAAAGACGAAAATGCACACATGATTGGTATTCATGGTTGCCAATGTGCTGTATTCGCGCACACTTGATTGCAGCGGGTCAATACATCACGGACGCAGTCCATCGGTGTTCCTCCCACAGACCCCGCCACAACAAAATAGGAGATGAAGCATGATGCTAACAACACTCATCGGAGCCGCGCTGATCGCGTTTGGCCCGACCCCGACAACGACTGTCCGTCCCGCTGCCGACATTATCGAGATCCGTGCGGGGATGTTCGATGGCGCAGAGGGCATCCGCCGAGACCAGATCCGCTACTCCAACGACACCAAGGGTGTTGTGGTTGCCGAGATGGGCCAGGACGGGCGTGTGAACTGGAACGCACCGAGCGATCGCGAACGCCTCGGCGGGCACGATGCGCCGTCGTTGATCTATGTCCGAGTATTCGATGGTGTCTTTGCCATCGACCCGTTCGTCGTGATGCCCGTCGGTGACATCACCGCGATGCGAGCACTCTTTATGGGATCGTCGCTTGAAACAGATCGAGCGTTGTTTGGTCGCAGACAGATCGAACGCACCAAGGAACTCTTCGAGCGCCTCGAGTACGCCCGCAAGAGCTGGCTCCGTGAGAACGGGTACTACCTGCCCAGGACCGTGACGCGGACCAATGCATCAGCCACGGCTGCAAACTCACGGACAAACATTGAGCCGGTCATGAAGTTCGAGCGTCCTGTGGACATGCCTCGTGGGCGTTCGTTCGAGGAGGTCAATGCGACTCCCGTGATCGACTCGACGACGACGGTTTCGCGTTCGTTGCTGGACACCGACGAGCCGATCCGGATCTCGATGCCGATGGGCACCGCTGCGGATGTGGTCGCCGAGGCCGAGTCCAAGACGAGCGAGCCCACGGAGGATGAGGAATCATCGACCGAGATCGCCGCGAAGTAAGCCGATGGGATGGATCGCTGGTATGCTCTGGCTATGACCGGACGCCTCCCGTTTGATCCATCTCGAATGAAATCGAACAAGAGAGCCGGTGCCGAGGGTGAAATACCCTCGGCATCTGGTGCTTTTGGATCAGGCGCGGATCGTGCGATCTCGGTTTCTCAGCTGGCTGCCAAGATCGACAGCGCTCTCAAGTCCACCATCCGCGGACGGATCGTTGTGCTCGGCGAGATCAGCTCGCTCACCCACCGGACGCACTGGTATTTCTCGCTCAAGGATTCCAACGCCGTGGTTGGTGCGGTGGTGTTCGCTTCGGTTGCACGCAAAATCAACTACACGCCCAAGCACGGCGATTCGGTCCTTGCGACCGGGCGATTAGAGTTCTACGCGCCGTCGGGGCGGGTGAGTTTCATTGTTGAGTCCATGATACCGGTCGGCGAGGGCGAGCTCGAACGCCGATACCGTGCGTTGTGCGATGAGTTGCGTGCGTTGGAATGGTTTGACCCGCTCACCAAGAAGATGCTCCCCTCGTTTCCGCGCCGGGTCGCGGTGGTGACGAGCCGAACGAGTGCAGCATTACAGGATGTCATCAACACGATGGGCAAGCGATGCCCGGCGGTTGATCTGCTCGTAGTCGATGTCCGGGTGCAGGGCGATTCGGCGGGCGGGCAGATTCAGGGCGCATTGCGTGAACTCAACCGTCGCCAGCACGAACTCGGGATTGACGCCGTGCTCTTGACACGCGGCGGCGGGTCGATGGAGGATCTCTGGGCATTCAACGAGATCGGGGTTGCCCAGGCGATCCATGAATCTGCGTTGCCGGTAGTCGCAGCAATCGGTCACGAGAGCGACACCACGATCGCCGAACTCGTCGCCGACGAGCGGTGCGCTACGCCCACGCAGGCCGCGATGAAACTGACACCCGACCGTGACGCCTTGGGCGAACAGCTTGATTCGATACAGCATCGACTCCGCGCGGGCGTTGAGCACAGCGTGCGGTATCAGAGGCAGACACTCGATCGGCTCGCGGGTTCGAGGGCATTGACCAGTCCCAAGTGGGTTATCCAGATCCATCGCGATCAGATCGGTGCGGTCGAACGCCAGCTCGCCCATGTGGTTCGTGCCAAACTAATCTCTGCTCACCGGCGTGTAGACGGTGCGATGCTCAATCTCGCAAGGCAGCAGCCCGTCGCGGTTCACGCGCGAAGGAGTGAGCATCTCGATGGGTTGCACCGCGCACTGCGTCGCGGTATCCGGACTCGTACAGAGCGGATGCGAGATCAACTTGGGGC
>JAESUL010000089.1 GCA_016763115.1 Phycisphaerales bacterium
CCATCGCCGGTATGCTCGCCGCCGCCGAGCAGATGCCCGCCAACGACCGCGCCCGGTTGCTCAAGATGCTCGACCAGATCCGCATCCAGATCGACGATCCGGAGAAAGACGGACCGAGCGACTCGGACATGATGCTCTAGATCGTTTTTGACAGCTCTCAAATTCTATATTGGGTGCCACTACTCGCCGTCCCCGGCGCAGTAGTGTCTTTTGTTCGTTGAGTGCGTACAGCACTACTGCGCCCTTCGGGCGAGTAGTGGCACCCGGACATACGGGTCGTCAGATTCAGCCTTGATCAGTCGGTTTTTTTCATGATGAACAGGTAGTTGAAACCACGCAGGAAAAAATTCTCTTTTTCCGCAGCCTTGTGCCAGTTGCCCCGCTTGAGCTTCGTGTTGTGGCGCACCACCGAGATAATGTCCACGGGCTCAAAGTACCCACGCAGGATCATGTACAACTCGAACCCGATCGGCATAAACACGCTGCCCTTGGCCCCTTTGTGTTTCTTCCATGAATCAGAAACATAGAGCCCCATGTACCGGTTGGGTTTCATCACGCGGTGCATTTCTGAGATCACGCCGTCCATCGCTTCGTAATACGCATGCCCCTGCATCGCATCATTTCGCTCCATCATTGCCCCGGCGTCGAGCTTGCCGATGCAGTTGGGGTCGTCTGAATAATCAACATGCGTCGAATATGGCGGATCAACAAAGGCAAAGTCCACCGATTCATCATCAACAGGAAGCCCTCGCGCATCGGCCTGAACGATCTCTCTTCGCTGCGGGTTGAGGTCAAAGCCGATACCCTTCCGCCCCAAGTCCGCGCACACATCGAGCGTGGTGCCCGAGCCGCACATGGGGTCGATGACCAGGTCATTCTCGCGTGTGTACCGCGTGAGCAGTTGCCAGATCACCCAACTCGGCGTTGCCCCGACATAGTCCTTAGACCCCTGCATGTTTCGGCCCGACGCCGAATCGTAATGCTGCGACGGGTACTCCCACAGCGTCGTCGTCATCACCCCCATCGGCGGACGCTGTCCGGGGCGCGATCGCTCTTGGGGTCCGCGCCGAGGTTGCCTGGGCGCGTTGGGTTCACGGTCGATCCGTTCACGCATTGATCGGTCGTCGTTCACCCCAGCGCCTCGATGATCTTCTTCTTGGTGGTCGCGAGGTCAGCGCGAACGCGGGCACCCGAGGCACGGGCGTGCCCGCCGCCGCCGAGGATGTTGCAGACCGCGTTGACATCAATCGGGTCTTTGCCTTCCCACGCCGAGGGCTTGGACCGCATACTGATTTTGGTCAGCACGCCCTCCGCGTCGTGGTGCTCGGTCAGCATTGCGATCACACGGATCGACGCGACCGATTGAGGCAAATCAACAAACCCGCCCGAATCTCCCGGCGCTGCCCCGGTGTCCTTGAAATCCTGGTCCGTCAATGACATCAACGCGAGGTTCTTTTCGTGGATGACTTCGAGCGACGCGAGCGCCTTGGCCATCAGTTTCAATCGGCTCGCACGGTCGCGCTGGTACAGCATCGCGAACAACGCCGAATGGTCCACACCCGTTTCGAGCAGATCACCCGCCAGGCGCATAACCTCAGGCGTCACGCTCGAATGCTTGAACCATCCGGTATCCGTCGCCAGTCCAACATACAAGGGCGTCGCGAGCTCGACCGGAAGTTCACTCGGCGAACCAAGCCCGAGCAACGCGACGCAGATATCCGCTGCCGGCTGGACCACCGCCGCGGCATCGGTACAGATCAACCGTCGCGATGCGATCTCCGCATTACCCTGCAAATGATGGTCAACGATCACCGTGCGATCGAGCCTCGGCTCAAGAAACGCACGATACGGATCAAGCTGTGTCCAAGCCCCGGTGTTGGTAATCAGCACGCCCTGTGGATCGAATACGCCCGGATTCATCTCGCCGGTTTCCGCGTGGCGGATCTTGGTATTGCCGATAAGTTTCTTTGCCCACGACGGCATCGGACCGGCGTACCAGCACTCGGCCGCCGAGACCGCGCCGGTTGTGCCCTTCTTCAGATTGATCGCCCGCGCGAGCGCGAGCGTCGAGCCCAGCGCGTCGCCATCGGGCTTGGCGTGGGTGAGCAGCGCGATGGTCTCGGTCTGGTCGATCCAGTCCGCGATTGCTTGAGGCGTGGTATTGGTCGTCCATTGATTCATGAGTGTCTCTGGTGTCATCGGTGTATGGTATCTAATTTGTTGCGGTTGCGTCTGCCGTTGCGGGGAGAAATCGTTGGACAATCGTGCAGATTTTCCCGACATCACGCCCGAGTTGCTCTTTGAGCGTGTCGATCGAGCCAAACTTGATCTCGTCACGCACCCACGCCATCAGTCTGATCGTGCAGTCCCACCCGTATTCATCCGAGCCCCTCGGCGGCACCCAGACCGATGAATCCGCGTTCAACAGGTGCGCCTCGGCACGCCGGTTCAAGCCTTGCACGGTTGGTCGCGTACCAACATTGATTGCCGCGATGCACTCTTCGCCCGTGGGCAGCACCGCCACCCCCGCGTAGACCCCGTCGCAGGGGAGCATTGTTTCGGTCCGCAGATTGGCGGTCGGGAACCCGATGGTCCGCCCGAGTTGATCGCCACGAACAACGACGCCGCGGATTTCGTGCATCCGCCCGAGCAAGAACCCGGCATCGCGGACCCGCCCGTGGGCGAGCATCCACCGGATCATGGTTGACGAAACAACCAGGTCGCTCTGATCGCTGATGCTGGTCCGGAGCGGTGCGACCACCTCGACACCGACGCCTTGGATGGCGCACAGTTCTTTGAGTTCGACCACGCCTCCCGTTCTTCGTGCGCCGAACCGGAAGTCCGCTCCTTCGACGATCACCGTGGGCTGGTGTTGATCGATCATCAGATCTACAAACCCGCTCGGCGACATCGCGAGCAGCCCCGGCGACGGGTCAAGCACCACCACCTCATCAACACCCGCGATGGTGAGTCGATTGATACGGGCCGAGATCGGTTCGATCTCGATCGGAGCGCGCTCGGGGTTGAGATGGACCATCGGGTGCGGGGAAAAAACCGCCGCGACCACTCGACCGCCTGGCCCCACCGCTTGGCGGGCGTGGGCGATGATCGCCTGGTGCCCGATATGGACGCCATCGAAGTTGCCGATTGTCAGGGCTGTTGGTTGATTCACAAGGAAGGGTAGATCGTTTACCCGCCTGTGGCGAGGGCTTTTTTGAGCACAGCGAGGTATTTACGCGCTGGTTTACCACCCACGATCGACGCACTGACCTCGCCGTCTTTGATCACCAGCGCTGTCGGGTACGAAGACACCGGGAGATTCTGGATTTCGGCGCCGTTCGTGTCGGCTTCGAGGTAGACCGGGATGGTCTGGGTGGAGATCAACTCGACCACGCTCGGATCCAACAGGGCACCGCGTTTGAGGGTCTGGCACGGGGCACACCAGTCGGCGGTGACAAGGACAAAGATCGGCTTGCCGCTCTGGGCGGATTGAATCTGGGCATCGGCGAGCGTAATCTGGGCATCAAACACCCCCGGCGTCGGGGCGGGCTTGCGGAGCATCATGAACGCGAGGTACCCAACAAACACAAGAATGATAAGAACTGTGGACCACTTCATGAGAAACCTCCGCACGATCAACCCCGCCTGACGGGTCTCTATTCCCCGTTCAACGGGAAAACGAGCCCATCAAAGGCTCGACAAGATCCTGGATCGTCACAATCCCCATATCTTGTCCATCAACAACCACCACCCCCACCGGCACCCCCGCTCCATTGAGCTCTTCAAGCCCCCGGCGGACCGACGACGAACCATCAATCCGCACCGGCTCGACCATCCGATCACGCACCGATTCATCACCCCCGCTATGAAGATCAAGGACCGAGACCATCCCGATAATCGTTCGGCTCTTGTCTCGTACCGGCGCCCACCGCCCACGCCCGCCGACGAGTTTCTTGGCTGCGTGACTCGCCGACCAATCGTGGTCGACGGTTCGTGCGTCTTGAAGCTCGGACATGCGTTGGCGTACTGTTGAATGCTCAAAGACCAAAGCCCGATCGATCATCGTGACCTGCTCGTCGCTCAGATCCTTGGCACCGTACTTGAGAAGCTCGGCCATCTGCTCACGCCCGGATCGAACCGCGTTCTTGGGATCAACCCCGATCAAGCCCGCGACTGATCTCGCAATCCACAACAGCATCGGCAGCACCAACGCTGCGGTCAATGTCACCCGTGCAAAGACCAGCACGCCCCAGAGCTTGGGCATCATCCGATCAGCATTCCCGCGGAAGACCTCTTTGGGGATCGCCTCGCAGAGCACCAGGATCACAGGCGTTAAAATCGCCGCTTGGAACACAATGATCCAGACATCGCCCAGCCCCCGCATGCTCAGCAATGCGGTAATCGCCAGCGTGGCGAGGTAGTTGAACATATTGTTGAAGATCAACAGCGAGGTCAACACCCGGGCCGGCTGATCGAGCTCGTTGCGGAGTTTGGAAATCGCTTGGACATGGGAACCGATCCGCGATCGCACCTGAAGCCGAACCCGGTTGATCGAATACATTCCGACCTCGAGCCCCGAGCACAACGCCGAGCCCGCAAGCCCAATCCCCACAAACACCCACCAGAGAACAAGGATCCCGGTCATACCGCACCCCCGTCCGTGCTTGTTTCATTCTCGACATCATCGATGCCATCAACAGAATCAATGAAGACTTCAACCGTGTGGACCGATCGCCCGTGCATCTGGGCCACCTTCAGGGTCGCGCCACCAAAGCGCACCGCATCGCCTTTGTGCGGCACCCGCCCAAGCAGCACCATCACCAACCCACCGATTGTATTGGCACGCTTGGTGTGGATGAACCGCGCATCATCAGGGAGGTAGGCAACCCAGTCACGAATCCCGAGCCGACCGGGGACCAGCCAACGCCCATCGGCAATCGTCTCCACCGTCTGGGCGGGGTCCACATCTGGCTCGGCGTACCCCTTGAGCAGTTCATCAACCACATCAGTCAGGCTCACCAGCCCCGATACCCCCCCGTGCTCATCGACGCAGACCGC
>JAESUL010000090.1 GCA_016763115.1 Phycisphaerales bacterium
AACTGAAGAACGAACCGAGATCCGCTCGCGCCTCTTTGCAGTCCTTCACGCGATGGTCGCACCAAAGAACACACGCGACCGATCGGTCCTCGACCGTGCCCTTGTGGATGATCTGCTCAAGCGAATGGGCGCGCTCGCTTCTACGCATGAGCAAACCGTCGCCCACCGGATGGCTCTTGGATCCCAGCACACTATCCACGCCAACCACACCGGGGCGATCAACGCCTACCAAGATATTCTTCTCCGCCAACCATTGCGGGTTGCGATGTGGGAAGGCGACGGGTTCCGTGTCCGCGCAGAACTCGAGGCAAAGAAACGCATCGGCGAAATCATCAGCGACGCCGGGCCGCGAGCCTACCTGATCTACGACCAACTCGCTGCCCAAGAACTCGCCGACCTTGCCAATAATCGCGACCCAAAGGTCTTCAACCAACACGCCCGAAGGTTCCCGTGGTCAACTGCGGGTGCCCGATCGCGGATGCTCGAATCCGAACTGCACACCAAGGACCATCGGCTCCAAGAGTCTGTTCTGGCTGCCAAGGATGGCTTGCGGATCGCCCTCGCCCGAAACCTTGATTCAACCATCGAAGGTGCAGAGATTGTCCGCAACCTCGGCGGATACGCGGCCAACGGGCTCATCGCGATGAACCGTGCATCCGATGCCCGGGCATTCCTGCAATCGTTCCAAAAAAGATTCCCACAGCAAACCGCGATGCACGCCGGCGTTGCCATCACGCTCGACACACTCCTTTCCGAATCTGGCTCGCCGCCGACCCCGCTGCCAACCCTCGGCCCGGTTTTTACCCGCACACCCACCCCGATGCTCATCGCCGGCTCGCCGATCACCGCGGCCCACCGTGTGGATCCAACCGGGCTTCTTGTCTTTGTGCCGCAGTACAGCGAGACGCGATCGTTGATCGCCGAATCAGCCGGGCTGCGCGTGCGGTGGTCGCGCGTAGTCGAATCACCCGACCCGCCACTCATTCTCTGGCAGGACCCCAACACCACCATCGCCGTCTGGTCGCCATTGAACACTGGCCTCCCCGGAACGATCGAGTCGATTGAATCCTCGACCGGGCGATCACGCTGGATCAACCAGAATCTCCGAGGCTCGCTGGTCAACTCTGTTGATCGCCAACCCGATGATGACGCCGGCATCGACGGACAGTTTCAAACACCGGTTGACGGGACCGTGCCGATCGATCAAGTTCTGGTCGTCACCGACGGGCTCACGATCGTGCTTGTTGACCGGATCGGGCGGGCGATGGGTGTGGATATGGATTCAGGGCGTGTCTTGTGGCACCGCGCTCTGCCCATCAACCGTGTGTACGACCTGGATATCTCGGGTGGGACACTGGCGGTGTGCGGCACAATGGTGACCAACACCAACCCGGGCACCACCATAAAACAACTCGCGGCCGCCATCAACGCACGCTCGGGCGAGCCCATCCAGATCATGAACCAACTGGGCAACGCGATGCCGAGATGGATCAGGGTCACCAACACCAACAACATCATCGTCTCGGCCGGTGCCCACATTGTCTCGATGAATCTCGATCAGAGCGGCATCAACTGGTCGTACACCAACACCGACATCACCGGCTCGGGCAACGCCGCGTGGATCGCCGGGCAGCAACTGCTTGTGCTTGACGACATCTACAACAAAGTATTCTCGATCGACCGGACCACCGGCGTGGTCGTCGCCGAGTTCGTCGCGTGGGTGCCCGATCGTGGATGGGTTGATGTCCAGACGCACGATCAACGAGTCGTCGTCGCCAGCACCGGCGGGGTCACGCTCGTCGCACCCAACGGAAAGATCATCGCCAGCGATCCACTCAGCAGCCAACGCGGGTTTGCCGCTGTTGGGTACGCTAAGGACCTTGCTGTTCTGCTCCGGCGACCAATCCTTGACGCCAACGAAAAAATCTCGTCCTCGCTCACCATGATCGACACCCGCACCGGACGAATCGTTGATCTCATCAACCTTCTCGTCCCCTCATCAATTGATCGCCAGCCAACCAGCGTCGAAGTGATTGATGGCATGGTCATCGTCGGGTTCGGCGAGGTCTCTATTGTGCTCAGCGCACCACCCAGCGATCTATGACCTAGGAAGGTTCCGCAGAAACCACACGCGGATCACGCCCGGCCTCGATCTCGGTGATTTTATCGAGTCGGCGTTGATGCCGACCGCCCTCGAACTCTTCGCTCATCCAGACATGGACGATCTTGTCGATCAGCCGCTCACCGAGCAAATCCGCCGACAAGCACAACACATTGGCGTCGTTGTGTGATCGCGAGAGTTTCGCGGTGAGTTCATCGTGCACGAGGGCCGCTCGGAGTCCCTTGATTTTGTTGCTCGCGATCGACATCCCGATCCCGGTGCCGCAGATCAGGATTCCCCGCTCCGCGCTGCCCTCAGTGATCGCCAATCCAACCTCGTAGGCTTGCTCGGGGTAATCACAAGGCCCCGAACCACACCGTTGCACCAGAGAGACCTCGTACCCGGAACTCTTGAGTGTTTCAAGGATAAACTCGGCGGTCGAAACGCCGCGATGGTCCGTACCGATCACAATACGAAGTGATTTCGTTGTCATACCGCGATCTCCTTGAGTCGTTTTTCGATCATTTGTTCGAGTTGGTCCGCCGTCTTGCGGTACACATCAGCCGATTGCCCGATCGGGTCGTCGACCACCTCGTGCTCGCTGAGTGGAAAGATTTTATGCACCGCGTTGGGCGCGACCGACATCGCCCGTTGGGCGTGCATATGGGTCATGGTGTAGACCACCTCGGCCCGGTCGATCATCTCCGCGCTCAGCATCCGCGATTGGTGCCCCGAAAGATCCAGCCCACGCTCACGCATCACTTCGACCGCATCGCTCGACGCCACATGCCCATCCTCGGTCGCGATGCCGGCGGATTCAACGATGGTGGTGATGCCGTGTGACTCTTGTTTTTCGAGTATCGAGCGTGCGATCAACGCGGCCATCGGCGATCGGCATGTGTTGCCCGTGCACACAAACAGAACCTTGCGTTCAAGCATCCCTATCACTTCTTCTTGTGAGATCGCCCCGTACGACGCGACATCGAAGCGCCCATCAAGACCAATCCGCACGGTTGTCGATCCAACCCGGTGCAGCGTTGTCCCATCATCAATCACGCACGCCGGCGCTGGGTGGGGATTATCAGCAATGTACTCGACGGTGGTCCCCGGATCATCACCAACCGTCCACGACGCAGCCCCAAGCCGACGCGCCACCGCAGCAACCCCGGCCTTGCGGAGAATCTGGCGGGTCACCGGATGATCCGGAATCCGGATCGCAAGGGTACCGCCCTCGCCAAAGAACCCGCTGGGCAGACTGAGTTTGCGGGTAATCGCGTCCAGATTTTTTTGTGGCTGTTCGAGCAAGACCCTTGCAGGGCCCGGCATTAACCTGGAAACAAGCCGACGCGCCACCGGCGTTGGCAATGCAAGTTCGTCTTCAATCACACCCAGATCCGGCAAATGTAGCGTGTATCCACTCGATGTACTTTCGTCGTTCTCGGTCAGTGCACACAGTGCTGCGAGTGATTCATTCCTCGCCGCAGCAAACACGCCGTACAAAGTCTCGGTCGGCAGAACCACCAGATCCCCATGATTCAACCCCTCGACCGCCCGGTCGATCAGCCGGTCTCGATCGTCAGCGTTCATGGTCGTGATGGGGCGCGAGAGGTTCTTCACATGAAAATCATATGCGAAAACTGCCCGGTATGGAAACCCGCTTTTAATCCTTCACGCCAAGGTCCTGCCTGGTAAACAAGGACTCAAACACCACCCCCGCGCCCTCGATGTTCTCTCTGGCGCCCTCCTGGCGATCAATCACACAAATCACCGCACAAACCTCCGCCCCTGCCGTGCGGAGCACCTCGATCGCCTCGACCGACTGCCCGCCTGTGGTGGCGACATCCTCAAGAAAGACCACCCGATCCCCCTTGGTGATGATCCCCTCGACCTGTTTGGCGGTGCCATAGTCCTTTTTGGCATTGCGTACAAAGATGCTCGGCTTGCCCGTCTCCAACGAGGCCGCCGTCACCAACGGGATTCCACCAAGTTCCGCCCCCGCGAGTTGTTGAATCGGCCCACAATCAGCCTCCAGCCTCTGGATCTCGGAATTGAAGAGCTTGCCGAGTTGGGAAAGAATCTCTGGACGGGTCGAGAATCGGTATTTATCGAGGTAATACGAGCTTTTTCTGCCTGATCGGAGGGTGAAATCGCCGTGGAGCAGCGATGCTTTGGCAATCTGGGCTGCGAGGGCAGCACGATTGACACTGGTATGGTCATTGGTCATGATGTCTGAGAATAGCCCTGATTGGCTGTGGGCGGATTATGATTGGGTTGTCGGACCAAATTGTTCGGAATTATGGAACAATTCGCCACCCCAAGCGTCATATCAAGTACGGGTAATCGTTGTACCCGCGTCGCCAACAACCCCCATCAAGACGGGAAAGGCGACGGTCGATAGTGGGCGTGGTGGGGTACACAACAGCCATCGGCATGCGAACAATGCTCCAACAAGCAAACACTCGGCATCGGAGGATGCCAGGAATCGGGAGGAATCACTCATGAAAAACCAGATCTCAACCATACTTGTCGTCGCCGGGCTCTCGCTGAGCGTCGGCACCACAACCGCACTCGCCCAGGTCGCCCCGCCACCAAAGCCGGCAACAACACCAACCGGAGCGGAACAGAAGGCCACACCACAGACCGCACCAGCACAGCAAACCACCGCAGTCAACCAGCCTCAAAAACCAAAGAGGGTAAACACCGCAGGGGATATTCCCAATGTCGCACACCCCCCTCTGGCAGTCAAGGGAGAAGACGGACGGATAGTCCGGCTCAGAATGCTGCCTGATATCCTCGCACTCCGCTCAAACCCTCTTGTCGGACCCGGATCAATCGATGCCATCATGCCGATTATCTACGGTCGGCGTGCACGCTTTGAGATGCTCACCATCAACAACATCGACCTCTACTGGGAACTCACCGCCGGTGCACTCGAATCGCTCACACTCGGAGATCTGACCCGGATGAATGAGATCGCAGAGATGGTCAAGCCGCTCGTTGGCAAAACCACCCTCAGCGAGGAACTCACCAACCGAGGAATCCTCTCCAGGGTTCAAGGAAAGTTTAACCAAAAAATTGTTTCCGATTACAAAAAAGCTATCGGAGATGAGATCCAGGTCCTTGATGGCGACGACTCGCTCGATGAATACCTCAAGTTTATCCTGTCCGATTCATTCCATGAATCCCGGCTTGCTTACCGTGCGCTGCTCGCCGAGTTGGTCACTCAGGTTGACGAGGTTGTTGAGAAATCCGGAACAAAATCCTCGGCCGTACAAAGCCTCCTCTCGTACCAATCGCCACTCAAAGATACAAAGGCCGAAACAAGGGTTCAACTCGATGCCTTTGATAAGGTCTTCCGGACACTCAGCGTTGATGACGCCATTTCAGTTCTCGATGCCATGCGTCAGATGCGAACGAATCCCTATATTTCCCCGCTGATCCGCAGAATTGTGGTTCTTCGCGAAGGAAAATCCATTATGAAAAACTTTGATTTAGAGATAAAAAAGCGGGGTAAGGTTGTCAAGACAACCCGTGGCAAAGACTAAGACAATGCATTCGATCAAGCGATCGAATCATCTTTGATGTGTGTGATACGAACGAAAAAACACCCGGCCTTTGCTGGGTGTTTTTTATGATTGATCGCGTTTCACTTCTCTATCGAACGCATCATCGGGAACGGCAAGACATCGCGGATCGAACGCGA
>JAESUL010000091.1 GCA_016763115.1 Phycisphaerales bacterium
ACAAAGAGCGGGCGTGCGGGCAGGTCGGTCCAGTTCAGGTCGATCGCCGATGCAAGAACAATGAGCGACCCCTGCCCGGTGTGTTGGGCAGCAAGATCAACGATGAATGGTGAATCGTCGGTTGAAGAAGCAATGGTTCGGGCGTTGGTGAACCCGCCTAGGTCGATCGAACGCGAGAGGTGGACCGAGCGGGCGAGCGGGGCGTACTCTGCGACCAACGCGCCGAGCAATGACGAGCCGTCGAGTGTTTCAGACAACGAGATCGGCGGCTCGTGGGCGATCGGGATCAATGTTTCAGGCGGGGAATCAACACCCAATCGCGTGAGTTCGTTGGTCCAACGCGCGGTCGGGGCGTCGGCATCGGGGGCGATGATGACGACGAGCCCGGCGCGGTTGGCGATGGCAAGGGTGTTCCAGGTGTCGTCGGCGAGCGTGTTGGGCGCGAGGACAAAGACAGCATCGAGCGATGCGAGTTTGGGTGTAGAAATCCGTGTGGTATCGAGGAACACCATCTCAATCGGTGAGCGATCGTTGGGGGCGAGGGCCGCGCGAAGGGCTGACGATCCTCGGATCGTGCGAGAAGTCGATTCCGTGCGGTCGGCGTCGATGACCCCGACGCGGATGGTCTTGCGGAGACGGATAATACAGGCGATGGTGTTGTCGCGGGTGTTGGCGTCGGCAGCGATGGTCGCGATGATGGCAGCCGACCCGGCGCGGAGCGTGCTCAGCGCGTCGGCGCGAACGGGGACGACGAGCGAGCCGCGATCATCGGTGCTGTTCCATCTGTACAAGCCTTCGGCGATGATGATGCCAGATTTGGCATCGGTGATGGTGATGGCGGAAGTCGTTGCGATTCGTGGACCCGAGCGCAATAGGCTGATATGCAGCGTGAGCGGGAGGGTGGTTGCCGATTCGTCAAGACGCAACGCCCGCGAGGGGATGATGGCGGTGAGGGCGATATTGGAGATCGGTTCGCCATCGGGGAGCGGGACCTGGATGCGGGTGAAGCGTTTGAGCCCGGTGCTCTGCTCGATGGTTGATTGGGTAAACCCGCGGAATGACGAAGCGATCAACAATGATTGGATGGTTGCGGATTCTTCGGGCGTGTCTTGGGCACCGACCAGTTCGAGCATCCCGGTGTAGTCCGCAGCCGTGTCGGTCGGGTGGATTTCGGCGATCAATGCACGCACCGCGTCGAGGTCGGTTGACGAATGCATGATCGGTGCGCTGGCGGGCGAGCCGAGCGTGATAAGCGAGGCGCGGTCGCCTCGCGCGGGGTTGAGCTGGTCAATCGCATTGAGTGCGGCTTGTTTCGATCGGTCCAACGCAGATTTGTTGTTTGTGTCGGTGATTGCCGCGCCGATGGCGTTGTCGAGGACGATGGTCAACGAGACGGGCGCGTGGGTATTGGTCGATGACCCGAGCAGCACGCCTCCGATGCCGATGGCGAGCAGAGCAACCAATGCGCACCGCGTTGCGAGCAAGATGAGTTGCTCGATGGTCAGAATCCGCTTGCGTTTTCTGTAGGCTTGTTCGAGGAACCGCATCGCGCCCCACGAGATGGGCTTGCGCTTTCGCCGGAGCAAGTGGATAATGATCGGGATCGCGATGCAGGCGAGCCCGATGCCAAAGAGGGCGGGATGGACGATCGAGAACATGCCCGGCTACCTCGGTGACTTTCTACGCAGCGACGCGCTGCGCTTGGCGACGAAGGACGCGAGCGTCGGGCCGAGCCAGGTGTGGGTATCGACGACATGGTGATCGAACCCGAACGAGCGGGCAGCCTTGGCGACGAGTTCGATGTGCTCGTTGATCGCTGCGAGGTATTCCTTGCGGAGCGCGCGCGGGTCGATGCGGATGGTGGGTTCTTCTTCGAGCCCCTCAAAGGCAGCCGGGTCGTCGAAGCCGAAGGTGGTCTCGGCGCGATCGAGCACCTGGAACGCGATCAGATCGTGCCCGCGGTGCTTGACCTTGGCGAACGCGCTGCGGATCTCTTCGGGGTCGTCGAACAGGTCAGACACCACGACGATCAGGCACCGGTTGGTGACCTCGGCGAGGGTTTGGTCGATCGAGCGGGCGAGGTTGCCTGGCTTGTCGATCGGGTGGGTGGCGAGGGTATCGACGATCTGTTTCCACGCCGACTTGCGGGCCGAGCGGGCGACCATCGCGAGGATCTCGTCGGCGTAGACCACCATGCCCACGCGGTCGCCCTGGTGAATCGTAATGTGACTCAGCGCAGCGGCGATCGCGGTCGCGTGGTCAAACTTGGACCAGTTGGGGCGTCCGTCGGGCGCGGTGGCCAGGTGCGAGCCCGAGGCTTCGGAGAACAGGCGCGACCCGAACCGCATCGAGCCGGACGAGTCGACCATGACGACGAGGTCGAGGTTGGTTTCTTGTTGGTATTGTTTGATTTGGAATTTGTCGGTGCGTGCGTAGACCTTCCAGTCGAGGTGACGGATGTCGTCGCCGGCGACATAGGCGCGGTGCTGGGCGAACTCGATCGAGACCCCGGTGTACGGCGAGCGGTGCTGCCCGGACATGACACCCTCGACGATCATCTTGGCACGAAGTTCCATCGTGGAGAGCCGAGCGAGGGTCTGGGGATGGAGGTAGAGATGCGGATCGGTGCGTCCGTTGGTGGGGGTTTGATCAGAACTGGGGGCGTCGGCGGGCATGTACCTGTATGGTACCGGCGATCACCCGATCGGCTGCTGAATCTTGGTGTATATATTGTTTGTGCGCACAGGCAGTGCATCGCCGATATCATGGACCATGGCAACTATCCAAGATCGTGTACCCGTGTCCCAAATCAAACGCATCGCTGTCCTTACCGGAGGCGGGGATTGTCCGGGGCTCAACGCCGTCATCCGGGCGGTCGTCAAGGACGCGATCAACTGCGGGATCGAGGTCTACGGCATAGAAGACGGGTTCCTTGGGCTCATCGAGGACCGGATCCGGCTGCTGTCGCTCGATGATGTCTCCAATATCCTCACGATGGGCGGGACGATCCTGGGGTCGAACAACAAATCGAATCCGCAGAAATACCCAGTGGGCAAGAACGAGGACGGGACGCCGAAGTTCAAGGACCTGACCGAAGTGTGCGTGACGCACCTAGAGATCCGCAAGATCGAAGCCCTCGTCGTCATCGGAGGCGACGGCACCATGTCGGCAGCCAAACCCATCGCGGACCTCGGCATCAACTGCATCGGGGTGCCCAAAACAATTGACAACGATCTCTACGGCACCGATATCACCTTCGGATTCCAAACCGCGGTCAGCGTGGCGACCGAAGCACTCGACCGGGTGCATCCGACCGCTGCGAGTCATCACCGGGTGATGGTGGTGGAGTTGATGGGGCGCAACGCGGGGTGGTTGACGCTGCACGCGGGGCTGGCGTCGGGGTCCGATGTGATCCTGATCCCGGAGATCGAGTTCGACCTCGAAAAGGTCTGTGAGTACTGCCTGTGGCGGTCCCAGCGGGGCAAGCGGTTCACCATCATCGCGGTGGCTGAGGGCGCCAAGATGAGCGACGGCAAGCAGATTGTCGAGCGAACAGACCCGACCTCCCCGGACCCGATCCGGCTCGGGGGGATCGCGCGGTGGCTCAGCGAGCAGATCGAGGAGAAGACCGAGATCGAATCACGGTATGTGGTGCTCGGTCATACCCAGCGCGGCGGCACGCCCGTTGCCGGCGACCGGGTCCTGGCGACCCAGTTCGGGCACCACGCGATGCAACTGCTCAAGATGGGCAAGACCAATCGGCTGGTCGTGATGCAAGGCGGGCACCTGGGCGATGTCGAGATCGCAAGTGCTGCCGACAAGCAGCGCCTCGTGCCCAAGAATCACCCGTTGGTCGCCACCGCCAAGAGCGTGTACACCTGTTTCGGGGATTGAAACTTCGCTCGTTGAGATCCCAAGAACCCGATACGGAGGTCTCGTATGAAATCAACGGGCGTGAGTTATTTGCTTTGGCTTTTGTGCTTTGTCGGACTCTGCGGTATCCATCGTTTTTATAATGGCAAATGGGTGACGGGGCTGCTCTGGCTCTTCACCGGGGGGCTATTTTTCATAGGTCAGTTTGTTGATTTGTTCTTGATTCCGGGCATGGTGGAGCGGGCCAACTACAAGACGCAGATGGATTTTCAACGCGTTCAGAACCCTCGTGGGTCAAAGTATTAACCACGGCACCTGCAGCGCATCAGAAAAAAAGACCCTCACC
>JAESUL010000092.1 GCA_016763115.1 Phycisphaerales bacterium
ATAGAAATTATTGTAGCATGTAGCGCGACGCAGGACAATCTTTTTCTGCCCTTGGGTACCCCTTTTTCTTTTTTGATGTACTGGTGGTTTATATTTTTCCCTGCTTTTCGGAGCCGCTTTCGCTTGAGTGTCCTTCAATTATTCATGGTTCTGATAACACCCGTAGGGGCGTAACGCAGTGAAGCACGGCGTAGCCGTTGTTATCGGGTTCTGAATGGTTGATGGTAAACCTCGAAAGAGGCGGTATGCAGTGAAAAATTTCCCCTGCTTTTTGGTGAGCAGAGCGAATAAATATCTTTAATAAGTGTTTGGCCGTGTGAGCGAAGCGAACCTAATAGGCCAAATTCCTTTAGAGGATACGGCCATAGGCCGGATTCCTTTTATGGCTTGTAGCGGAGCGAAAAGCCTGTTGTGTTTAAATTTGTGTTTTATTGTGTTTAAAAAATTGGAAGAGTTTATAACTCATTGAAAATAAAAGAAAAAATGGTGATAAAATTGTACAGATATGTGTGAAGTTCCGAAGTTCCATGTGTGAAGTTCCGAAGTTCCATGTGTGAAGTTCCGAATCTAACCGTCTAAATTTCCATCAATTCATCCCAATTCCATAATGTGTGAAGTTCCGAATCTGATTGACATTATGTGTGAAGTTCCGAAAACTGCTCTATGTGTAAAGTTACGAATCAATCATATGTCGAATGAGTTAGAAAAAACAGAACGAAGTCCCCTCCTCCCAGATCGCCATCCTGAGCCGGATTTTTTCGTCTGTGATATTTTTGATGCCGCGCCAAAATCCGATACAGCCTCGATGAATAACCCGCTCTTTACGTTATCCACAAAGCCCGACATGAACCCTAGAGAATATCAGCGGGGTAATCACTGGCTCAAACTAAGCCCCTCCCCTCACGGCCTTGCTACGGTCCATGATCGCGATATTTTGATTTATTGTATCTCACAGTGCATGGCCGCACTCAATCAAGGCCGCAAAATCAAGCGCACCCTTCGCTTTAACGCTCATGACCTCCTCAAGACAACAAATCGCGCTACCAATAAAAAGGGTTATGATCTGTTTAAAAACGCCTTGAGACGGCTCCAGGGCACACAGATCGAGACAAACATCACCACAGGCGGCAAAGAACAGTGGGAAGTGTTCAGTTTCATTGATAATGCCAAAACCATCAAGGAAAGCCGTGAGGGCCGTATGCAGGCCATAGAGATTACTTTGTCCGATTGGATGTTCAATGCCATCAATGAGAAAGGCAAAGACATCCTAACCATATCCAGGGGATATTTTCGCCTGAGAAAACCCCTGGAACGCCGCCTATATGAAATTGCTCGCAAAATGTGCGGCCAAAGCAGCTATTGGCATTTGAAGCTGGAAACGCTTCACTCCCTCACCGGCTCCACTTCGTCAACGGCTGAGTTCAAACGCCTCATGAAGTCAATCATTGTGGATAACGCCAAGCACGGCCATATTCCTGATTACACTTTCGAGCTGGATGGTGAGCTGGTAAAAATCCGGCCTCGTAAGGATTTCACCGAAACCTATTCCACGGCAGAAAAGCCTTCCGCAGTCGATAAGATCATTATTCGAGGATCGGGCATTGAAACCGCTAGAAAATTCGCATGCGGCTATGACCTTTATTTTCTTGAAAGAGAATGGCGGGACATGCTGGCCGCGAAGAAGTCTATCCCTGAAAACCCCGAAGGCTCATTCGTTTCCTATGTGAAGTGGTATGTCAAAAAGCATGGCGCGGCGCGATAAATATATCTTTTAGTACTTTTTAGTATAGTACCTTAAAGTATGGTACTATATCAAAAGGTATGGTAAGGTACTTTTAAGAATTTTCATCTATGTATCACTGATCCGCCTATTCACCTTTTAAGAGAAAGCCATTCCCATGCCTGTGATTGCATTTGCAAATTCCAAAGGCGGCTCCGGCAAGACGACAAGCGCCTTGCTTCTTGCTTGCGAGCTAGCCGAAACAACCGATGTCACTATCATTGATGCCGATCCGCGCCACCCTGTCAGCAAGTGGGCCGCGCCAAAAGATGGCAAAACCACGCCGCCAAAACGCCTCACAACTGTTCAAAACAATTCTGAAAATGCCATCATCGATGAAATTGAAGAAGCGGCGGCCCGTGATCCGTTCGTTATCATCGACCTGGAAGGCGTGGCTTCGAAAAAGAACGCCTTTGCTATCTCTCAAGCTGATCTGGTCATTATACCCATGAAAGAGCAGCAACAAGACGCAGAAGCCGCTCTCGATGTCATCAAGGAACTGGTGAACCTATCTAAAATGTCCGGCAAAAAGCTGCCGTTTTCTATTCTGTTCACGCAAACAAAGGTTGTTGCCAAGTCGCGAACCTCACGCTTTATTGCTAACCAGTTTCGCAGCAATCCGGCCATTGATTGCTTCAATGTCGAAGTGAATGAACGCGATGCTTTCGCCGCCATATACACTATGGGCGGCTCGATCAGAACACTTGATAGCAAGCAAACAAACGGCACAGATCGCGCCATTGAAAACATCACAGGCTTTGCCGCCGAAGTGGTAGCAAAACTCCGCGAACAAAAACTCGATAAGCAGGGGAGGGCGGCATAATGCCAGGACAAACAAGACAAGGGCTTGATTTGGACGATCTCGGCCTCGATGATTTCAAACCGCGCAAGCCTTCAACAGCAAAAAAGCCAACGCAAAAAGCCGTGGCCGATGTGACCAGTTTTCCAAGCCGTGAAGCGCCGGACGATGATCAACTCAACATCAAAGGCCCGAAAGCCGTTCTTGACCGCTTCCGCGCCTTGCGCAAATCAGAGCGCTATAAATATGCCGATTTGCTTGAGTTTATGATGGATGCTTATGAAGCACAAAAACGATAATTTATCAGACCTTCAAAATGCCTTCATCGATAGCACGACAAAAATCTGCAATTGCTAAATCAACAAGTTTTTGAATGGTGGAATTGTTATCTGTTTCCGTTTGACCGGAAAGGTCGCCAAGCGTTTCCGCCTCTATCTGCAAATGATAGGGGCGGCGTTTGTCGCCAGTAAAAATCCCAATCTCGACCAATTCGCCCGTATCTCGGGTTCTTGCTGCGTAGTTGATAGCGTTATGTGTGAATGCTTTTTCCATTAAATTTTTCCTATAAATTAGCGGACAGAATTATCCGCTCTATACTATTTATATTTTTCGTGATTTCACCGTTCTCGACCCCTTGACCGACCACGATTCCTGTTACGGCTACGATTGCGCTTTTTGATCTGCTCAGCCCGTTCCACGGCTTTATGAGTGGTTTCTGACTTCTGAACAGACGCACCACCATCGGTTTCTGACCGCTTAACCTGGGTCGCTTTTTTCTGCGCTTTAATGGCGGCATTCTTTTCAAGCAGGGTAGGGGAGTCCTTGGCTGTTTCCTTACCACCACGCCCCCGAAAACCTGACCGCATACGCTTGCCCGCCTGATCGCGTTTGCCCTCACCACGGGCTCGCTCAATCATGGTTTCATCGCGCACCAGCTCGGCGGCATGGCGGCGTTCCATCTTTTCCCACTCACGGCCATAATCGGCCTTCATCGCATCGCGGCGCTCCTTGATGCGCCAATCAATATTCTCAAGTGATTTATTGAGCTGGGTGAGGGCGGTATGATCGCGCTTTTCTGCACCGGTGATTTTACGTGCCACAGCACGAAAGAAACCTGGCTTGCCAATACGGTCTTGCGTGGACTGTATTTCGGTTTTAAGCGCCTTACGAGGTTTTCCGTAGGCTTTGGCAATTTCAGCCTCTAAAAGCCCCTGGCGGCGCAACAAGCGCTTCGAAAGCTGCTCACGGTCAGCTTCCTGCTGTGTCTTGCGCTCATCACGGATGATTTCAGGATCGCGGGCGTACTGGCGCTTTACCCATTCATATTCTTCGCGGGTCAAATTCTGGTTTTTAACAAAACCGCCTTTGTCCCTGCGAGCATTATGGTTCACTCGCGCATGAACGCGAATTTTCCCCTGATCGCGCTCGTAGGCCTCAGCCCACCTGGATAATTTCAAATGGTCCCGTGATGTGCTGGCCGCAATGCCATTTTCAGGGTGGACCCGATTAACGATTGCATGAATATGCGGCGCGTTCGTATCCGTATGCGCCACTAGCAATATTTCGCGGTCGTCCATTTTGAGCGTTTTCAGACTGTCCTTCATCGCTGAAACCATTTCCTCCTGCGAGGGGTTTTCATCCGGTGCCCAGGACAGGCTGTAGGTATAGACCGGCTTTTCCAATTTCCTGCCGGTCGCCTTCACACCTGCGGCCAACTTCAAATCCTTTTGATGCGAGGCCGTCCACGCCATAACCTTGAGCGCCTTCTCAGGATCATCGGTGTGCATGTTCATGGTGTGTGTGAAGGCAACACGCTCAGACGTGCTGGCATCCTTATCATGCAGATAATACTGGCCAGCACCCTTGAAGGAACTGCCGCCTTTGCCAACACGCGGGATCATGAGCTCATCATCCTATCGAGCAAATGATCCACCTTTGCCAACGCCTCATCAAGGCCATCGGGCATATAGCCCGTTTTGTTGGCAACGCGGGTGAGCTGATTGAGATTGACCCCAATGCGGCGAAGCTGATCGGTCAATTCAAAATCTGCTCCGGCAGCTTCTTCAGCCGCGACATCCTGGGGGGAGACACCAGGAGAGGAGAGGGCGCTATTTCGAAGAAACTCGGACGGTGACAATCGGGCTCTGGCTGCTCGCGTCAAGAAAGACGCGTGCTCAGCCGGAGACACGCGAGCCTTGATCCATTGCTCGCGTCTGTCACTCGTTCGTTTCTTCGGTCGCGCCATCACGCCTCCTCGTGTGCTGTCGTGGCTCTGGTGATTGTGAGAAGGCCCCAACCAACATGGTGGCCCTCACAACAATCACCGCGTTATCTCGTGCCCCTCAATGGGGCAGGGATAGCGCAAAACCCTGGGTAGGGGTTTGGGGAAGGGCGGCGGGACGTGGCCCCCTTCACCAACCAGATCGGCGCATTTGCGTCGAGTTTTTGATGGAACGAATAGAATATTCGTGACACAAAAACATATCTGGCTACTCTGTTCATAACCACACTTACCATAAGCTCTGAACAATTTCCAGAA
>JAESUL010000093.1 GCA_016763115.1 Phycisphaerales bacterium
ATCAAGAGTTGGTCGGGCATCGAAAAATGGTGGTCGATTGGCGACAAGTCCGCTGCGTCGATATCGGCTGGCGAGGCGCACCCGAGCACGCACAGAGCAGAATCATGGCGGCGGACAACAATTGATCCTGGAGCCAGAACCCCGAGCGTCGCGTCGGCAATCGCGGCGGCGTCAATACGGATAACCCCTTCGCACGAATCAGGTTGTGATCCGTTCGGACTTGTGCTTATTCCGGAATTTTGTCTGCGGTGTTGGTTCATGGAATCGTGCTGACAATGCCGAAATGGGAACTTGAGGCATCCGCATTGGTCGTCGATGACCACGCGGGATTGATGCTCTATTATCACCCGAAGAAACCCAGCCACGGGCACATCGCCCAAGAATAGATCCACAGGAGCATATGATGCGGACTACACACTTTCTGCGCCCAACCAAGCGACTCGCCATGACCACCACGATCCTCGCCATCGCCGGGATCTCAACGGGGTGCGTCAGCCAGCAAGAGTACGACAAGTTGTGGGAAACCAACCGCTCGTTGACCAACCGCAACTCGACGCTGCAATCGCAACTCGATGGGTCCAGCGCCAGCAACACCCAGTTGCAAGGCTCGGCCGGCGACGCCCAATCGGTCATCGACCAACTCAACAACGACAACCAAGCCCTCCGCGGACAGCTTTCATCTTCGCAGACCGCCTACGGGCGTTTGGAAGATCGGCTCTCGTCGATGCAGATGGTGCACATTGATCCGGCGACCGACCGGGCCTTAAACGACCTGGCCGATCAGTACCCCGATCTGATTATCTACGACGCCGACCACGGCATGCTGCGGTTCGCCTCGGACCTGACCTTCGGCTCGGGTTCTGATGTCGTTCAATCGGGCGCGGCGGATTCGCTCAAGACACTCGCCGGTGTGCTCAACGCCGGTGCTGCCAACAACTACGACATTCAGATTGTTGGACACACCGACAACCAGAAGATCAGTTCGGGCACCGCCAAGCGTCACCCGAGCAACATGCACCTCGCGGCCCACCGTGCGATCTCGGTCCGCAAGGCGCTGGGCAACGCTGGTGTTGATTGGAACCGGATGGAATCCGCGGGCTGGGGCGAGTACCGCCCGCTCGTTGCCAACAACGCGGGCAAGGGCACGGCGGCCAATCGTCGCGTCGAGATTTTCTTGGTCCCTTCGACCATCACCGATATCCCGACAACCAGCAGCACCGCTGTTGAGATCATGCCAAGCGAAGTGGTCCCAACGCGTCCGCGTGTTGATGTTGATCCGATGAAGTAAACGAACCCGCAACGGGTTCTGCAAAGCCGGCGCAGATGCGTCGGCTTTTTTTTATGCGCCTGTTTCTTGTTGGGTCCGCGTCGGTGCGATGGCGAAGAAGAACGCCACGACCATCAAGAGGAAGCCGCCCGCGGATGCCGGCAGTGTCCACCCCGACCCGCGGAGGGCTTGTTTCTCGAAGGTCACCGCAGGTGCGCGGGGGCTAACAGAGAGGGCTGCGCCAAACTGCCAGGTGTATTCTTCGATCTCGCCCTCGCCACGCTGGGGGATCTGTTCGCCCTTGAGCTTGGCGTAGTTTTGTCGGCGGAGAAGCGATTTTCCCGATTCAGGGAATCGCAACGGTTCGTGCTGCAAAAGCTGCCCATCGGGCATGAACTCGTAGAAATCAAACCGCCATTGGTCGCGCATGACCTCGCCCCAGCCCCAGTTTTTTTCGGTTTCGATGTTCTCGAATCGCTTTTCTTTGACCGGCTCGAATCCGAAGGGCGTGCGTGTCACAATAATCATCCGAGGCTCGATCGTCGCGTCCGCGATACCCTCGCGGAACTCGCGAAATGTCATGCCCGAGCGGTCGGCAAAGTACAGCAGTTTCATCCAATCGGAATGGCGATCAAAGAGCGTCGGCAACTGGTACCGAGGCGAGATGGCGATGTCGAGGTCAATCGTTGTCTCGCCGTACCGGACATGGATCTTCTGCTCATCATCAATTTTGATCTCAGAAAGCTCGACCGCGAGGTTGTTGAACGCGAAGGCCGTGGTGGTCAGATCAATGAATGCAATCGCGGGATGATCGATGGCCTTGTTGTACCGCTCAATGCGCCCCGCGAGGAGGTACATCGAAATAAGCATAAAGACAAACGAAACCACAACGATCACCCAATGCAATGGACGCCGTGGTCGTTTGGATCTTGCTATGTTCTCAGTGTCCGTTGTCATCGTTGGTTTCTTCTTGTCCGCCCTCTTCGTGGGCGGGTGCATGCCCACCGGCGTGTTCTTGGGGAGCGACTTCATCGAACAAGCCCGCGGTCAGACCGTAGCGTGGGATGGAGAGATTCGCGGTGGATTGCTTGGGATCGCCGTGGGTGGCGAACCCGAGGGACTCGAAGTAGTTGAACTCGTCGAGGTTGTCGCGGCGGGTCGCGTGCCCCGCGTAGAATTTTTTCCAGAAAACAGCCTCATCGGGCGAATCGTCCAAGCGGTAGGTGTTGAGCCCGGGGTATTTGGCGTTGCCGGTGAGCCGAGCGTATGCCACGATGCCCACGCCACCGGTCGAGATGTGCGGGGAGAGTCGAGAGTTAAATCGGTCATCAATCCCGGGAGTATTGAGCCCCACGCCGGTCCCGCCAACAATTTTTTCGCCGACCTTGAACTCGTAGATGGTGCCTCGGGTGTTGAGGTCGATGAGGATAAAGGTCATGTACAACCCAACGCCGACCAGGCAGAACAACAACGCGAAGGTGTTGAGTGCTTTGTCGTAGCGCAGCTGCATAAAGAACGCGCAGACGAGTACAGCCTTGACCGTTGCGATTGACATCGCCCCAAAGACATTGATCCATCGCGGGATGCTGATTTCGAAGGCGGATTCGATCCAACTCTCGAGGTTGTACACCCCCACGGTCAGGGCCGTGCACCCGAGCAGTGCGAGCAGGACGAGGAGCAGGATCTGCCACGAGACGACATGATGCTCATGGGAGGTGGACCCGTGCGGGTTCTCGGGGTCCCAGGAAAGTTCAGATGATGGAGCGGCGTGCTGGCTCATAGGTCAGACTCCGATTAGTGGACAAGGTATAACAGTGGGAACAGGAAAATCCAGATAAGGTCAACGATATGCCAGTAGAGAGCCGTGTTTTCGACCATCGTGTACTCCGTCGGGCCGTAGGCTTGGTACTTGATCGAACGGACCAGCACCCAGCAGAGCAGACCCGCACCGATGACGACATGCAACGCGTGCAGCCCGGTGCCCATGTAGTACAACGACCACCAGAGTTGCTCGTGCGCGTCGGATGCGTTGGGATACGAGAAGAAGGTGCCCGGTGCTTTGCCGTCGCCGAGTTTGACCATGTACTCGTACTTGAACTTGATGAACAAGAACAAACCCGCGCACAGGATGGTGATAATCAGGTTGATCTTCAGCCATTTCTGGTTGTTGATCTGTGCACACCGTACCGCCGAAGCGGCTGTCCAACTCGAGATCAGCAGCACGACCGTGTTGGCCCCGCCGTAGACCCAGTCGAGGTGGTTTGATCCGTTGGCCCACGCTTCGGGGTACATCATCCGGAACACAGCGTAGGCGACGAAGATACCCGCGAAGAGCAGGACTTCGGTCGTCAGGAACAGCCACATCCCGAACTTGGAGGCGTCAAACTCCTCGTCGTGGTTGCGGAAGTGATCGGCGTGCTTGCGGTTGCGCCAATGGCTCGGGCTCTTGGCGATCCGCTCGGGCACCGGTGGGTTGTTGGCATCAGTCATGGTGGTCATCGGTTCTTCCCTCGTGAAGGGTCCGTTTGGAATCGGTTCAGATCAGTGCGCACTTGGATTCTCCGGCAGCGGGTAATCCTTGGGATCACAATGCGGGGGCACCACGGTCTCAAAGTCGTACGGGCCATGGGTAAGCACGGGCTCATGGTGGAAGTTGTGCTCGATCGGTGGGCTCTGGGTCTCCCACTCGAGTGACAACCCGCCCCACGGGTTGGCCGGTGCTTTTTCGCCCGCGATCAGCGAGTGAATAAAGGTTGCCAGGTGAACGAGGAACCCGATCAGCAAGATCCACGACCCGTAGGTCGAGAGGACATGCAGGGATTGGAACTCGTCGACATAGTTGGCGTATCGGCGTGGCATGCCTTGGGTGCCGAGCATGAACTGGGTAAAGAAGGTGAGGTTGAACCCGATGAAGACGAGAATCCCGCCGAGCATCCCGCCCCATTCGTTGTACATCTTGCCGAACATCTTGGGCCACCAATGATGGATCCCGCCCATGAACGCCATGACCGTACCGCCCATCATCACATAGTGAAAATGCGCAACGACATAGTACGAATCATGCAGGTGCAGGTCGGTCGAGAGGGTCGCCAGAGGCAACCCGGTCAGCCCGCCGATAGAGAAAGTGAACAAGAAAATCAATGCATACAGCATCGGGGTGTTGATCGCGATCGAGCCCTTGTAGAGCGTCGCGATCCAGTTGAACATTTTGATCGCCGTCGGGATCGCGACCAAGAAGGTCAGCCCCGAGAATAGGATCGCAGCGAGCTCGCCCATCGCGGTAAAGATATGGTGTCCCCAAACAAGGAACGAGACGGCGGCGATGCCGAGCGAGCTAAACGCGATCGCGCGGTACCCGAAGATATGCTTGCGTGAATGCACCGCGAGCAACTCGGAGATGATGCCCATGCCCGGCAGGATCATCACATAGACCACCGGGTGGGAATAGAACCAGAAGAAGTGCTGGTAGAGCACCGGGTCGCCGCCCATCGATGGATCAAATATCCCGATGTGCATGACCCGCTCGAAGATCAGCAAGAACAGCGTGATGCCGATCACGGGTGTAGCAAGCACCTGGATAATCGAGGTCGCGTACAAGCCCCAGATAAACAGAGGCATGTCGAACCAGCCCATCCCGGGCGCACGCAACTTGTGGACCGTCACAATAAAGTTGAGCCCCGTCAGGATCGAACTGAACCCGAGGATAAACGCGGCGAGCACCATAAACACCACTCGGATGTGGTCGGCGTCCGTCGTCGTTGAATACGGCGTGTAGAAGGTCCATCCCGTATCCACCCCGCCCATGATGATCGACAACACCCCGAAGAGCGAGCCGACCACATAGATATACCAACTCAACAGGTTGAGCCTCGGGAAGGCGACATCTTTGGCGCCGAGCATAATCGGTAAGAAAAAGTTGCCAAGCGACGCCGGGATCGAGGGCACGATAAACATGAACACCATCACCGCGCCGTGCAGCGTGAAGAGCCGGTTGTACGCCTGGTTGGCGCTGTCGGCTCCGATCAGCTTGGCGATCGGGGTGAGCCGATCACCGGTGGTCGAGATGACCTCGGTCATCACGCCATCGACTTCCATCTGGGTAATGACCGTGCGGACCGGGTCGAGCAACTCGTAGCGAACCGCCATGGCGGCCATGCCGCCGAGGAAGAACATCGCGAGCACCGAGACAAGGTACATCACACCGATTTTTTTATGGTCAACGGTCGATGCCCATTGCCAAATCTTGGAAATCATCCCAGGAGGGCCCGAGAGGTATGAACCTTCTTCGTGATACCCGCCCGAGCCGTGCGCGTCATGCGTACTCATGAATCACCCCCGGCAGACTCGGCTGCCTCGCTGTTGTCTGATTCTTCACTCGAATCGCCCGCGGTGCCGCGATCGGAAAGATTCTTGATGAATGCGATGAGAGCAAAGACAGCATCCTCATCGAGCAAGCCACTGAAATCCGACATCACGGGGTTATACCCGACGATGACCTCGGAATGCGGATCGAGGATCGCTCTGCGGTAGTAGTTGTCATCGCGTGGCACCATGGTGCCGCCAACCAGTTGGGCGTCGTATCCGTACCCGAACTCGACACCATCAATGGTTGCCCGCGACAAGGTTGGTCCGGTGCTTGCTTTGCCATCCACGGTGTGACACGCTGCGCACATCTGTTTCCAGAGTTGCTGTCCGTGGACAACCGGGCTCTTGGGCTTGTTCCACTCCATCATTTTCTGCTCGAAAACATCCATCGGGACCACCCGAAGCGTCGCGGCCATGCGTGAATGCTCGTCGCCACAGTATTCGGCGCAGAAGATCCACATATCCCGCTGGATCGTCTCGCCGTCGGGCATGATGTCATCAACCGTCAGCGCCGGCGTGCGGAACCCGTACCCGGTGTACCGGTTGGGGATGACATCCATCTTGGTGCGAAAATCAGGTATCCAGAACGAGTGGATCACATCGACGCTGATCATCTTGAGCCGAACATCGGTGTTCTCGGGGATATAAAAGATCGGGAAATCTCGTCCCTTGGTGACCACACCCGTCACCGGGTCTTTGTGATAACTCAGCGGCTGGCTCTCGGGCGACTTGGCCCCGTTGGGATAGGTGACATCCCAGGACCACTTGACCGCGGTGATGTTGAGTTCCATCGCGTTGTCGGGGACCACCATCTTCTCGGTGCAGCTCTGGAACCCGAGCACAAAGAACACCAGCATGCTCGACGACGGGACCACGGTCCAGAAGATCTCGAGCAAGGTGTTGTGGTTCGGGCTCGGGATCGCCGGCACGCCCGGACGCCGACGGTACTTGATGACGAAGAATATCATCAGCCCCATCAGCAGGACAAAGAAGAAGATCGAGAACCAGAGAATCATCATGAAGAGCGCATCGGATTGAGCGCCCGGTCGTGAGGCGGAATATCCGCCAAAGATAAACTTCTGGAGAAAACCAGGTTCAGTACTGGCAAGTACAGGCATCATCATGACACATGCCCCGCATGGGCGCCGTTCGAGTGATTGGCGCGGTTTGTGGAATCCATATCGATTTCGCCGGTCGCGCTTTGGACATTGCCCAGCCTGCGTTTGCGGATCTGTTCCTTGAGGAGCATCGTTCCGATCGCGCCGAACAGCACGAACATCACGAGCAACGCTCCGAGTTTCATTATCTGCATCGCCTGCAGCGTATACACCCCGGCGTTGGGATCTATGCGGTAGCAGAACTGCAGGAACCGATCGCCAAGACTCTTGGCGATCTTGCCCTCTGATGCATCGAGCAACGAGAGCTTCATTTCTCTTGCCGGGTAATCAAACCCGTAAAAATACCGTGTCACCTTGCCCTTGGGCGAGAGCACCATCAACCCGACAGGGTGAGAATACTCGCCGTTGTCCAACTGCTGGAAATCGTAGCCCACCGCGTCGGCAAGCTTGCGGATATTGACCGCGTCGCCGGTGTGAAACGCGAATCCATCGAGCGTCTTGGGATCATCATTGCGTTCGTATTCTGAGACGAACCCGGTCTTGACGCCCAACGCATTGGGTGTCGATTCCGTGTGGTCAAAGCTGACCACGACCACGCGGAAGTCTTCTCCCGCAAGGTAATCGAGTTCGTTGATGCATTCGGTGAGCTTATCGAGCACCACCGGGCAGACCACCGGGCATTCGTAGTACACCAACGCGAAGATCACCGGCTTGGAATCCGAGAAGTACTTGGACAGCACAACCGTTTCGCCATAGGCATTGGTGAACTCGGCATCGAGCGGCGCGAAGTGCCCGAGGTTTTCCTCGAACCCGACGCCGTTGAGCTGCTTGATGTCCTCTCGTGATTTCATCAGCTGCCCGAAAGCGGCGCGAGGGACAAGCATCGTCATCGCGACGATTGCAAAGAGAACCATGTTTGATCGGCTCGAAAGGTTCATCAGCTTCCTGCACCTTCATAATCAGCAATCACCAGGTCCATCGCCATATCAACGGGGATCTGAACGATCCCGTTCTCACGGTCGATCCACTCGAACGAGTTTCTCGTGGTCTGGACCGCGATTTTTTCTTCGAACGAGGCTTGGGCCTCTGTCGTGGTTTCGTTGATGCTCGCGTCGTACTTGCTCATGTAGTTGTTGTAATACACAACCAGCACGATGATGACGAAGAGCACGCCAAACACGATCGCGATTAGAGTCAGCGCAAGCCACTTGGGGCTGACATGCGCGGCTTGCTCGAGTTGGGGGGCGGGTTCATCGGCGCTATGGGTATGCCATTGGTCGCTCATGAGTGGTTCTCCGGTCGCTCGCACATGGTGTGTGCGAGGGTTGTCTTTATCTGTTGCGGGCTCGGATGAACCCGCGTGGTTGTCTCTGTTGCGTTACACATAGTTCTTGTGGCTCATTGCTTCGTGCAGCATCGGGTCCTTGATGGGCAGCAGGTTGCTCCGCCCGATCTTCCATGTCAGGATCGCGCCGAAGATGCCAAGCACCCCCACCACGCCCGCGATATCGAGGAAGACATTCCATGATGCGAATCCGGGATCGACCGCATCTGGGCCGGCGTTGAGGTACGCCATCGGGCGGATGATCCACACCATATCGAATGCCGTAATAATGATCACATAAATCGCCACCATTGAAAGTAGCTTGGGTGACCGCTTGGTCTTCCGCCAGACGAGCATCAAGAACGGCACCACGAAGTGCCCGATGGTCATCACGACAAACAACCACTGCCACCCGTTCTGCTGACGGAACAGGTACCACGCGGTCTCTTCAGGAATATTCGAGTACCAGATCAGGAAGTACTGGCTGAACCCGATATACCCCCAGAACACCGTGAAGGTGAACATCAGTTTGCCCAGATCATGAAAGTGCTCTTCGTGGACCAGCCCGACGAGCTTGCCGCGAGCGAGCAAACGCGAAGCGATCAAGGTCACCACGGCGGTCGAAACGAGCGCCGCCGAAGCGAAGTACATCACGCCCCACATGGTCGAGAAGAACCGGTAATCGAGCGACATCAGGAAATCAAACGACGCGAACGCGGTGGTCAATGCAAAGCACGGAATCCCGAACCCTGACCAGAACCTGGCCTTGCGACCCAGCGAACGATCACCGGTCTCGTCTGCTTTCATTGACCACCCGATGAGTTTGGTGCTCAGCGTGATCCAGACAAGCCCGTAGATCAGGAATCGAACGCCAAAGAATGTCGCGTTGAGGTACGGCTCTTTCACCTGCAATAGATGGCTCTCTGCAACCTTGCTCGGATCGAGCCAGTCAAAGAGCATGCCTTTGGTGAGGATCTCGATGAGGACGATCGGGATCATCATGACCCAGACCCACCGGACCATCCACGCGACATTCTCAAACTGTCTGCGGAGCGTGATCGACCAGCCCGCGTTGAGCGAGTGGAACACCATCACGAAGAACAACCCGCCCAGCGCCATCGCCAAAGCGGTGAACACACCGACCTCGTAGGCAGCAAGCGCGTGGTATGGATTGATGGCGAACCCGCCGATGAGCGTCACGATCAGCCCGAGAACACCGACCCCGAGGAACATTTTCATCACCCCACCCAGCGCGCCGGGTTCGAGGGTGGTGTTGTCCTTGCTCATCCGCTTGTCGGCCGCGATCCTTGCGAGCCGGGCATCCCATTCGGTGTCCTGCAATGCGGTCGCCGCGGGCGCCGGGTGATTGGCAGCAATCTGGGTCATCCTTCACCCCCTGCGTTTGGTGAGTCGGTCACGCCGATCTTGGCACGATCGGCTGAATCGAGTGTATTGACATCAACATCCTGGGCCGTTTGCAGCGCTCGGATATAGCTCACGATCGACCAGGCATCTTTCTCATCAATCGCATGAGAATACGAAGGCATCCGCAGATCACCCGTTGGTGTCCACAACCCATCACGCATCACATGGAAAAGGTACCCGTCGGAACCGAGCTCGCCCGTGCGATCAAGGTACTTCGGATCGAGCAAGTTGGACGGAGGCACCGCGAACAAACGCCCCACCTCGCCCGATTGGCCGCCCTTGGCGTCGTACCCGTGGCACATCGCACAGAAAATATCAAACCGCTCTTGTCCACGAAGCAACACATCCTGCGTCACCTTCATGGGCATCCGCTGAACATACTGATCGTCCGTTCCCGCGACCAGCCCGAAGTAGTACGACTCGTCGCCCTTGAGCGCATCGTTCTGGTTCTGGATCAGCCCCTCGGCCCACGCAGGAGCATCGTCAGAGCTGTAGGTGTTGTCACCAAATGGAACCGTTCCCGGAACCCGACTCCGCTGGGACTGCCCATCGGCGTAGAAGTTGGACCCAGACTGAGGCTTGAGCTTGGGCTGGTCGTCCATGTCGGGGAAGAACTGGTGCGGCGGCTTGTCCGTCCGATCGCCCCGGCACCCCGTCATCGGCGCCACCAGCACCGCCGTGAGCAAAGCAAGAATGCCCACCGCGTGCAGCGTGTTTCGTTGTGTGGTTTCGTGCATCATCAGTTCTCATCCTCGATCAGTGCGATGTGCGTGCCGCCGATTTTTTCGAGCAGTTCGCGGGTCTTCACGGGGTCGAAGTTTGGGTCCTCGGCTTCAATCGCGATTACAAATGTATCGTTGCTCGCATGACAGAACCGTGCGTGTGAAAAGAGCGGATGGTGGAACCGAGGCAACCCGTTGAGCGCGAGCATCCCGAAGATGCACATAAACGCGGTAAACAAGATGCCCAACTCAAAGGTGATCGGCAAGAACGCCTGCCAAGCGTCATACGGCTTGCCCTGGACGACCTGCGGGAACAGAATCGCGGTGGTCCCCCACTGCAACAATGCACCCGTTGCCACGCCCGCGATTGCCGCTCCGCCCGCCATCAGGGGCAGCCTGGTCGTCTTGATCCCCATCGCGGTCTCGATGTCGTGGATCGGGAACGGCGTGTGGACATCCCACTTGGAATACCCCGCGTCGCGGACATGCTCGGCGGCGTGGAATACCTTGGGGGTCTCGGTGAACTCGGCAACAAGCCCGTAGACCCGGTTGCCACGCTCGGTGACGAACCGCGGCGCCGGTTTACGCACGACCATCGGGAAGTAATCCGCGACGACCGAGAGAAGTTTATCTATCTGTGCTTTCATACTCGTCCTCCTCTCAGTGGTGCTCGTGCGGGCTGGACTGCGGCATCACGACTTTGACCTCGGCCAAAGCGAACACCGGCAAGAACTTCAAGAACAACAAGAACAGCGTCATAAAGATGCCGCACGATCCGACAAAGGTCAGGATATCGACCCAAGTCGGGAAAAACATATGCCACTCGCCCGGCAAGAATGCCCGGTGCAACGAGGTGACGATAATCACGAACCGCTCGAACCACATCCCCACCGTCACCGCCAACGCGACCATCCAGATGATCATCGGGTTCTGACGGCACCTGCGGAACCAGAACAACTGCGGGCTGATCACATTGCACGAGATCATCGTCCAGTATGCCCACCAATACGGTGCCCGGTCCGGACGGACACGGGTGTTGACAAACAACTCCAACTCGTACACATTACCCGAGTACCAAGCGATGAAGAACTCCATCGAGTACGCAAACCCGACCATCGTGCCCGTGAGCAGCAAGATCTTGGACATGTTCTCGAGGTGACGCAGCGTCAGAATATCCGAGAAGTTCGGCAGACAAGCCCGCAACGGGATCATCAGCAACAGCACCATCGCGAACCCGCCGAACACCGCACCGGCGACAAAGTAAGGCGGGAAGATCGTCGTGTGCCAACCGGGCAGAATCGAGGTCGCAAAGTCGAACGAAACAATCGAATGCACCGAGAGTACCAGAGGCGTCGCGATGCCCGCGAGCATCAAATACGCCTTTTCATAGCGGTGCCAGTGACGCGAAGAGAATCGCCACCCGAGGCTCATGAACCCGTAGATGTACGCACGGATCATGTCCGGACGCGGAGCAAACGGAAGAATCAGCCCGTTGCCGATCGGCATGGGCAGCGCGAACGGACGCGATACATTGTGGTGCAGACGCAGCTTGGCCCGGTCGCGGAGTGTCGCGATATCGGGGATCATGCCCATGTACCAGAAGAGCACCGAAACGGTCGCGTAGGTCGAAACCGCGAACACATCCCACAGCAACGGCGAGCGGAAGTTGGGCCACACGCCATTGGAGTTTGGTACCGGGGCAAGGTACCACGCGAACCACACTCGCCCGACATGAATACCCGGGAAGATACCAGCGCAAACCACCGCGAAGATCGTCATCGCTTCGGCGCTGCGGTTGACCGCGGTCCGCCAGTTCTGCTTGAGCAGGCACAGCACGGCCGAGATCAGCGTGCCGGCGTGACCGATACCGATCCAGAAAACGAAGTTGGTGATGTCCCACGCCCAGCCCACCTGGTTATTCAGGCCCCACACACCGACGCCGGTGATAAGGAGGTACAAGATCATGCCCGTGCCGAGCGCAGCGACGGACGAGAAGATCGTGAACGCCACCAGCCACGGGCGGGGCATCGGTGCCTCGGCGTACCCGCAAACAATGTCGGTGATCTCGCTGAAGGACCGGTCGCCGAGCACCAATGGTGCACGCTTGCCCGGATCTTCGATCAGTGTCCCGTCGTCCTTGCCGCCGCCGACCGTTTTATTGCGTCGCGGCGGAGGCTGGGCTCCGGGCTCGAAGCCCGCAACACGCCGGGCCATGGATTCGTCTGGATGAATCGAACTCATATCGAATCTACTCCGTTATTACGCGTTTATTCCGCTCAGGACCCGGAGGCTGAGGGAATATCCGTCGTCCATAAACTTCTTCATGCTGTCGATGTACGCTGATGAATGCTTCTGCGGGGCGTGCCCCTCATCAGCGTTGTGATTGTCTTCTTGATGCGTCCCGGTGTCATGCTCGGCACCGTCATCGTGCCCGCCGTCATGACCGAATGGGTCTTCGGTGTCATAGACCCGGATCTCCGGGTTCGGATTGCGAACACGCATCATGTGGCTTGTCCGCGGGCGGACATTGAGGTACCCCAAGAGCATGTAGCTCCGCCCGTTCTCTCGCGAGCTGGCAACCTTGGATGCCGGGTCGAGGATATCGCCGAACACAATTGATTCGGTCGGACACGCCTGCTGGCACGCGACCTGGAAGTACCCGTCGGGGATCGGACCGACCTGGTCCTTGTCCTTCCAGATGCCCTTGATCTTGACATCCTGGCGTGCCTGGTTGACGCGCTGGACACAGTAAGTACATTTCTCCATCACGCCTCGGCTGCGGACCGTGACATCTGGGTTGAACTTCATCTTTGTGATCTCGTCGAGCTTCTTGCGAAGACGAGGCGGGATGAAGTTCTGATTGAATGTCCGGTCCTGCCCGATCGTTTCCTCGAACTTCTGTTCGAGCCCACGCGAGACATAGTTGGCATCGAGCCCGCCGTTGAACTTGGTCGGGGCGTAATCAAAGAAGTTGAATCGGCGGACCTTGTAAGGGCAGTTATTCGCACAGTACCGCGTGCCGATGCACCGATTGTACGCCATGTCATTGGTGCCTTCGGGACCATGCGTGGTTGCATTGACCGGGCACACCGTTTCACACGGGGCATTCTCGCAGTGCACACACGCCAGAGGCTGGGCAAAGATCTCGTCGGGGTTGTTGAGGTCCTCACCAACAAAGTAGCGATCGATGCGGATCCATTGGAGCTCGCGTCCCTTGGCGACCTCGGACTTGCCGACGACGGGGATGTTGTTCTCGCTCTGGCACGCGACGGTGCACACGCCACACCCGTCGCACGATGCCATGTCGATCGTCATGCCCCACTGCGGGTTCTTGCTGAACGCCGAGCCGGGTGCTGGATTACGATTGGACTCGTTCTGCGGGTTGTCATACGCCGAAATGTTTGGCGGTGCGTGCCCCATCTCGCCAAGCCGCTCGGCCGCGTTGAGCTTGGAGACCTCTACGCCGTAGACCTCGTCGGGATAATCCTTTACCTCGTCGCCGTAGATATCCCAGTATTTTTTATCCAACGCACGGACAATCGTGTGCCGCGATTTTTTGCGTGATGTTTCCGATTGCGATGCCAGCGACCAGTGGTTCTGGGTCGATGCGATGGTGTAGGTGCCGCGAGTGCGCTTGACCTTGGCACCGCGTGCGGTCATCTCGCCGCGAGGCTTGATCGCGTAGGTGTTGTGACCAACATCGAACCCAACCTTGCCGACGATCTCGCGTCCGTACCCGAGCTTGACCGCGACGGTGTTGTCGGCCATTCCCGGCAAGATCCACGCGGCTGCGGTCATTTCTTTGCCCTCGATCTCGATGGTCACGAGCCGAGCCTGAGGCATCTGCTGCTTGGTATACGGGTTAAACTCGTCGATCCTGGTGTGCTCGGGCAGCACGCCAAGCGACTTGGCGGTGTTCGGGCTCATGAGTACCGGGTTGTCCCAGACAACCGAGGTGCCGAACTCGGGCAGCTCTTGCATCCACCCGTTGTTGGCATTCTGTCCAAAGTTGTGACGCGAGGTGTAGAACAGCACATCGAGCCCGTGTTCGGAGGGTGCGTTCTTCATCTTGGTGCGTGCAGCCGCCTGCATGATCACATGAGCACTCAGCATCACCTTCCGCGAAGGCTTGCCCGACCCGGCGACCACGCCGTTGTGCAATGCGTTCTTCCATGCTTTCGCATCGAGCGAGGGCATGGTCTCTTGGACAAGTGTGTACCCGTCCTTGGCGTGCCCGCTGAGCAACGCGAGCAGCTCGATCTCGGACATCGCAGGTTCATAAAGCGGCGCGATCATGGGCTGGATAATGCTCAGCGTTCCATCGCTTGCGCGAACATCGCCCCACTCCTCCAATGTATGCGTGCCGTTGAGGCTCCAGGTCGATTCCGCTGCTGTCTCGCTCATCCCAACATCAAGCGTGATCGTGGTCTTGGCCTTGGCGAACGAATCGGCGAACGATGTCCCGTCACCCATGCTATCGACCGGGCCGTCGTACGCCGGGTTGACCCCGATGCAAACAAGCGTATCAACATCACCCTTGTTGAGTTTGTACGCGAGGTCCGACATCGCCAAGCCACAATAGATGCCGAGCTCGGCGTCCATTTTGTGCATATTGACCATCGAGTCCATCGCCCCGATGACATCATTGATCGCCATGCACAACGCATAATCAGCACCAAACAACCCGGCATCAGGAACGACAACCGAATGCCCCTTGTTTGCAAGAAGATCCTTCGCCATCGCTTCGATTTCCGACGCCTTCACGCCCGGCACATCGACCGGGTGCAGATCGCCCGTCGACATCCCCGCCTGCGAGAACACCGCATGGGCGAGGGCAACGACGAACTTGTGCATCTGCGAGGGCGCAACACGGAAACGGTGATCGGCTAGCCCGCCGGTGCCCGTGGTCATTGATTCAATCGCGTACAGCCGGCTCATCTCGTCGCCCGCGTGCTCAACGCGCCGCGTGGCTGCGAACTCGCGTGCGTGACGAAGGGCATCGGGCCCGCTGCTCATAAAATCGTTGCCAACAGAAACAATCGCCTTGGCATTGGCAAAGTTGTACGAGACCCAGTGAGGCGTGCCCCCGGTCGCGATCTTGGTGCCGTTGATCATCCCGTATTGTTCTGCGGGGTTCCAAGCGGTCCACTGCGCCCTGGGCCAACGCTTCTTGATCAGATCACGCATCCGATCGCGTGTCGGCGAGGTCTTCTTGGCAACAACAAACACCAGCCCCTTGCCCTTGGTCGCGTCAAACTTCGCAAAGTGCTCGCCCTGCCAATCCGTAAAATCGTCCCAGGTCGCATCGAGATCCCCACGCACCGTGTTGTGAAAAACGGGGTACTTGAGACGATCGGGATCGTACAGCCCGAGGATGCACGACTGGGCGTACGCGCTGGACTTGCCTCGGTTGATCGGGTGGTTGGGGTTGCCCTCAACCTTGGTCGGGCGTCCGGAGTGGGTCTCGACAAGCAGCCCCTCGCTGCCGCCACCGGGAAGGGCCAACGCGGTCGCGAAAAACAAC
>JAESUL010000009.1 GCA_016763115.1 Phycisphaerales bacterium
CCACCAGCGACGAATCAGCACACCTGCAATCCCGACGCACCATCGCCTTCGTCGGCAACCCCAATGTCGGCAAGACGACTCTTTTTAACCGCATCGCCGGCATCCGCGCCAAAACCTCCAACTTCCCCGGCACCACCCAAGAAGCCCGCGTCGCCCACCTCGAAAACTCCACACTCATCGACCTCCCGGGCGTCTACTCCCTCGACCTCGATGTCTCCGAATCCAGGGTTTGTCGTGAAGTCCTCGCCGGCGCATTGGCACCCGCCGGCGAACATGCCCATGTCCCCGACGCGATCCTCATCGTGCTCGATTCGACCAATCTGCTCCGCAATCTCTCCATCGCCGCCGAAGCGATCTCCCGCCGACTCCCAACCGTCGTCGCGCTCAACATGAGCGACCTCGCAGCACGCCGAAGCATCCAGATCGACACCGCCCAACTCGCCGATTGCCTCGGGTGCACCGTCATCGCCTGCAGCGCACACACCGGGCAAGGCGTACAACAAGTCACCGAAGCACTCGCCAAAGCGACTATTCCTACACGCTCCGTTCCGACAACCGATACCGAACTCGACCGCTGGGTAGACGAAATCTACGCCACGGTCGCCACCGCGGGCACCAACGCAAACGACCGCTTCGAGCGGTTCACCGATCGCCTCGATCATGCTTTCACGCACCCGATCCTCGGGATCGCCCTCTTCACGCTCATCATGACCGGGTTGTTCTGGGTCATTTTTCGCTTCGCCGCCATCCCGATGGACATGATCGACGGGCTCTTCGGCTCGCTGGGCGATTGGGTCGCAAGCGTCATGCCCGAGGGCGCACTCAGCGACCTGCTCGTCAACGGCATCATCGCCGGCGTCGGCGGCACGGTCATCTTCCTGCCGCAGATTTGTTTGCTCTTTTTCCTGATCGCGCTGCTCGAAGCCACCGGCTACCTCGCGCGGGCCGCGTTCGTTATTGATCGCTTGCTCCGCCCGTTTGGTCTCAGCGGTCATGCCTTTGTGCCGTTGTTGTCGAGCCACGCCTGCGCCATCCCCGGCATCATGGCCGCGCGTGCCGTGCCCGATCCGCGTGACCGAATCGCCACGATTATGGCCGCCCCGTTCATGAGTTGCACCGCCCGCATCCCGGTCTATGTCCTGCTCACCCAAATCCTGTTTCCTAATAAACCCGCAATGCAAGCCGTCGCGTTTACCGCGTGCTATGTCATCGGCGCCCTCGCCGGGCTCGGGACTTCGATGCTGATCCGAAGAACCATCCTCCGCGGCAAAAGCCGACCAATGGCCCTCGAACTGCCCAGCTACCGCATCCCAGATTTCAAAGCCGCCTTCCGGCTCATGCTCGATCGCGCAATGGTCTTCCTCAAAAAAGCAGGCACCCTCATCGTCGCCATCTCCATCATCCTCTGGTGGCTTGGTGCCTACCCCGGTTCCGCACCAACACAGCAAGCCCAAGACCTCCGCACCCAAGCAACATTCAGTAGTTCATCCACCGAGATCAATGACCTCTACGCACAAGCCGACGCTCTCGACGCGCGAAACAACTCGGCCAACTCGTTCCTCGGCAAGATCGGCTCCACCGTCCAACCCATCTTCGAGCCCCTCGGCTACGACCGCCAACTCACCATCGGCGTCCTCGCCAGCTTCGCCGCCCGCGAGGTCTTCGTCTCCACCATGGCTGTCCAAGTCGTCGGCTCCGACGATGTCGACGACGATTCCGTCCTCGCATCCATCGCCAACGCCAAACGCGACGACGGCACCCCAATCTTCACCGCCGCGACAAGCTGGTCGCTCCTGGTGTTCTACATCCTTGCGAGTCTGTGCTTGCCGACGCTCGTCGTCACCGCCAAAGAAACCGGAGGCTGGAAGTGGGCCCTGCTCCAACTCGGCTGGATGTCCTTCGTCGCCTACATCGGCGCGTTCGCCGCGTTCCAAATCGTCACAATGGTGGGGGGCTAAACGATGCCATTCAATGACTGGCAGTTCTGGGTCGTCACCATCATCGCTATTGGTGCGCTGTGGATGCTCAAACGCGTGCTGATGCCCAAGAAAAAAGGCACCAAAGCCACCCTCACCGTCGGCGGCAAACCCATCACCAAACACAAGCCCAAATCCGACGATTGCGGCTGCGAATGAACCTGCCCGATTGCGCGTCGTACACAGTGCATGAAGAAATCAAATACAAAGGCGTGGACACTTCCCGCATTCATCTGGATTGTGCTGGTCACGCTGGCGTGGTCCGGGTGCGGACCGGGACGGACAATGCACCTCATCAACGGCTATGAGTGTCAGATAGACAAGGTATTCATCTCAATCTCACACCCTGACGGCTTTGGCGAAGCTGTGCACGATGCAGGCGAGTTTGATCTGGTAGGAGATTTAGTATTTGGCACACGCGTCAAATGGGCTTCAGATCAGATAACAGGCTACTTCATTCTCGACACCAAGACAGGCAGGCTCGAAGAGTTCAGGCAGGGTTTCGATTGGGATGATCGGCTTGATGAGCTCGGGCTTTCATCCGAGAATATCCGTTGGCCCGGTGTGTTCTTTCATGGCGCAGGTTGGCGGTTGAAGCTGACAGGCTGGTTGTGTCTTGTGTTGCCCCTTCTTGGGTTAGGTCTTTGGATACGTAGAATCCGGCAAATCCGTCGCGATATGTTCGGATTGCTCTAGTATCGACCCTTCTTTCACCCCTTTCTCTTCTCTCCCCTTTCCGCTCTGCGTCCTTTGCGACCTCTGCCACTCTGCGTACCTCTTCTCTTTCCCCTCTCTCCCAATCGCCCTACCATCCCCCATGCCACTCACCCGCGAACAAATCACCCAACGGGCAGCCCAAGAGCTGCAGGACGGCTACATCGTCAACCTCGGCATCGGGATGCCCACCCTCGTCGCCAACTACATCCCCGATGGGATGGATGTCTGGCTGCAATCCGAGAACGGCTTGCTCGGCATCGGACCCTTCCCCACCGAAGCAAACATCGACGCCGACCTCATCAACGCGGGCAAGCAGACCATCACCGCCCGCACCGGGGCCGCCTCGTTTAGCTCATCGGATTCCTTCGCCATGATCCGAGGCGGGCACATCGACATGTGCATCCTCGGCGCCATGCAAATCTCACAGCAAGGCGACATCGCCAACTGGATGATCCCAGGCAAAATGATCAAAGGCATGGGCGGCGCAATGGATCTCGTCGCAGGCGTCAAAAAAGTCGTCGTCACCATGGACCACTGCACCCGAAAAGGCGAGCCCAAAATCCTCAAAGAATGCAACCTCCCGCTCACGGGCTTGCAGTGCATCGACATGATCATCACGGATCTGTGTGTACTGGTGATGGATCTAACCCACAAACGCTTCCGCCTAACCGAACTCGCCCCAGGTGTGAGTGTTGAAGAAGTCATCGAAAAAACGGAAGCCGAGATCATCACGACCGACACGCCAACGCTCGTTTCGATCTAACCGATCGATCTTTATCGAGCGAGAGCACCCCAAAACGGGGGTGGTTTTGCCCCGCCGAGCACGCGCGATAAAATTATGCTACATTCTCCGTAGAAACACGGAGGCCGGTCTATGCCATTCTATGAAGTCGTTGGAAACGACACCCGCTCGCTCAAACAACGAACCCTGCACATCAGCGCTCGCAACGATGCCGACGCAGCCTATACCGCCGAGCAGCAAGGCATCGTCGAGGTCAAGCTCCGCTCATTCGACGAACGCGAGATGCTGATGATGGACACCAAGTGTTTTCTCTACGCCGACCCCTTAGCACCCGCCAAAGCCAAGGCCCAACGCATCCGCACCCAGCACCCACGCTCGATCCTTTTCGATTATCCGATCCAAACCATCACCGGCTCAATCTTCGCCGCCCTGATGCTCAACCGCGTGTTCGGGTACTTGCTCACCTTGCTTTAAGCAGTGTCTGACGGCTTCATTTTCTTGGTCAGACGGGCTTTCTTGGTGGGATGTGCTTTCTTGGTGGGATGGGCTTCCAGCCCGTCCCTTTGTTTGCTCTGACTCAGCAA
>JAESUL010000010.1 GCA_016763115.1 Phycisphaerales bacterium
GGAGCCACTTTCGCTTGAACGTCCTTCAATTATTTATGGTTCTGACTGCAAGGCCGTAGAGCGTAAGCGTGCCTTGTGGTCATGGTTCTAAATTGTTGATGGTAAGTGTCGAAAGGGGCGGGATGCAGTGAAAATTTCTCTCTGCTTTTTGGTGAGCAGGAGCGAACCAATAAATTATAGAGTATTTGCCCGTGTGAGCGAAGCGAGCCTATAGGGCAAATCCCTTTTGAGTATCCAGCATAGCTGGATTCCTTTTATGGCTTGGAGCGTTAGCGGAAAGCCTCTTTTCTTATTCTATTTTCTAGATTCTACTTCCTAGAGCGATTCAGTGTTTTAACTCAGTAACTTACGCGATTAGGTATAACATATTGGTGCTTAACCGATAACGAATCGGGTGGTTCACGATAACGAATCGGTTGATTCGGCGCTACAAATTGGGTGGTTCACGATAACTTATTGGGGAGCCTAATTATAACATATTGGATTAGATATAACATATTGGGTGATGATTTTGCCCTACCCATAACAAATTGGGTGGTTTGTTATGGGTAGTCATAACATATTGGGGGCTTTCATTATCTCTTGGGGGTGAAATTCCCTATTTCCTTGGCCTTCGTTAAACTATAACATAGATTCGTTAGCATGTTATAGGTGCTGTATGGCACTCCCACCCAATTTGTTATAGTTTCAATGGCTCAAAATTCGATACAAAAAAAGAACTGGGGTACGCTTGATATAAAGCCCGATGATGGGCAGATGATCAAGCCTGCCGAAACTATTGATATTGTCGGTGTCGAAGGACTGACGCTACAAGACAAGCGCGTATGGAACGCATTGATTGCCAATGCCTTCGGCCCTGATATGCGAGACGTTGACCGCGATTTCAAGATAGACCTGACCCCTCTCCGCGCAAACCACAATGGCAATGAGCGCGTTGATGATACAATCGAGCGCCTCATGAAAACCATAGCGCGGTGCAAGATGCCTAACGGCTCTGTGACGCGCTTCCAGCTTCTTGGCGGCAATAACATGGGCGACCCCATGCGACCGCGTGGAGAACTAACCTACAGCTTTGACAAACGCCTGATTGAAGTCCTGCGGGATTCCATCAGCTTCGGAAAGCTGGAATTATCCGTTATGGCGGCATTTAACAGCAAGTACGCCCTCGCCCTTTATGAGCATGTATCGCGCCGTGTGAACCTGAAACACGTATGGATGCAGGAATATACCATAGACCAATTCCGTGACGTTCTGGGCGTTGGTGAAGGCCAGCTCAAGGCCTTTGGCAACCTGAAACAACGCGCTATTATTCCAGCCTTGGAAGAAGTCAATTATTGGGCACCCTTCCGCATTACCCTGTCATTCCAAAAGACCGGCCAGAGAGTAACCAAACTCATTATGAACTGGATACCAAAAGACAAGGAAGGCCGCGCCAAAGCCCGCGCCGAATTGGAGAAATCAAAAGCTGGCCGCAAGGCACGAATGGAAGGCATTCAGGAAACCGTTGTCATTTTGCAAGCTGACACGGCTATTGATGCTCAAGGCAATGACCTATTTTCAAATAATGACCCGACTGCAAAATAATCTTGAATAAAAACCCCAAACCCACATTTGAGGTTTTACACAATACCCCATTTGTGGCATTGTTGATTCTATGATTATAGGATTCGTAAATCAAAAAGGCGGTGTAGGAAAAACAACCCTATCCTTGAACGTGGCGCATTATCTCGCTCTTAAAGGTGATCGCGTCCTGCTGATTGACGCTGACAGGCAGAGAAGCGCCGCCACATGGGCAGAAAGCCGTGGCGATGCTCCCCCACCCTTCACGGTCATTGAAATGGCGCGCGAGAACATGGCGCGTGATGCCATGCAGATGGCTAGCGACTATGACCACGTTGTCATTGATGGCCCTCGCGATGCGGAGGCCATCACCCGTAATGTGATTGTAACTTCGGAAATTGTCATTGTGCCTATAGAGCCTTCGGCCTTTTCCACCAATGCCGCCAAAACCACGCTTGCACAAATTGAAGAATGCCAGATTATTAAACCAACCCTCAAATGTGGGATTGTGGTTTCCCGCAAAATAACTGGCACAGTCATTGGCAGTGACATTCGAGATATTGCCGCCGAGTCCGGCTTTCCTATTCTAAAACAGGATATAGCCACCCGCGTGGCGTTTGCAGAGGCGGCAACTCTGGCGCAAACAATTTTTGAGTATCAACCTAATAGCGATGCCGCGAAGGAAATTCGCGCATTCGCCCAAGAAATTGAAAGGATGCACCATGGCAAAGAAAAGCTTCAAAACCGTACCGCAAGCAAAACAGCCAACGCCTGAACAGGTTGCGACCTTTACAAAGGGTGGGGCAGGGACGGACAAGAAACTAGATGAACCCACGAAACGGGTTTCCATTGATGTGCCTGAAAGCCTTCACACTCGCTTTAAGGTGGTCTGCGCTAAAACAAAAAACAAAATGGCTCCTGAAATTATAGCTTTTATTGAAAAGCGCACTCAGGAACTAGAAAAAGAAACCACATAACCACAATTACACTTAACCACATTTGTGGTTTCAAAAGCAGAGCCTAAAAATGTTGCAAACCCTAGAACAACCCAAAATCAAAACGACTACCGCACCGCAAGCACCACTAAAAAAGAAACACTCAGTAGTGTCTATGTTTTCTGGCTGTGGCGGCATGGATTTGGGGTTTTTAGGTGGTTTCGAGTTTCTAGGAAAACGATACGCTAAAAATCCCTATGAAATTATATGGGCAAATGACCTGAATGAAGCAGCTTGCCGTACATACAAGGAAAATCTCAAACACAATATTCATACTGGGAGCATTTGGGATGTTATGGACACGTTACCAATCCCTAGTGAGGTTGACGTTGTCATAGGTGGTTTTCCTTGTCAGGATATCTCCGTAAACGGCAAAGGACGGGGAATTAGTGGGGTTAGAAGCGGCCTATATCGGGCAATGGTAGAAGTTGTCGATAAACTAAAACCAAAAGTATTTGTAGCCGAGAATGTTAAAGGACTTCTCATGCGCCACAATACTAAATCACTTGAAACTGTCTTACAAGAATTTGCAGAACTTGGTTATGAAGTAACCTATCAACTCTATCATGCCGCTAACTACGGCGTTCCACAAAGCAGAGAACGTGTTTTCATCATTGGTACTGCGCCCGAAGTTGATATTTTCCAGCCTCCAAAGTTTTCTCACAAAGAAAATGCTTGGATTAATGCAAAAACGGCCTTGGCCGATTTGGAAAAACTTGAAGAAACCCCTGACTTTAATCATATTTGGAGTAGAGCACGTCGCAGCCCTCATCAAGGGGACAGACAACTTAAAGCAGACCGCGTAGGCTATACCATTCGAGCGGAATGCCACGGGAATATCCAATGGCATTATAAACTAGATAGGCGCATTTCCATGCGAGAAGCGGCGCGCATTCAATCATTTCCAGATAACTTTATTTTTCAGGCAAAACTTCGCGAAACAGAACGCCAGATTGGTAATGCTGTACCACCAATATTGGCGTGGCATATTGCCCGCACTCTGAAAAAAATTCTTTAAACACTTCTGGGATTCTTTTCAAAAGCAAAACGCTGTATAATGTCCTCAGAAATTGATTCTATAGGCATTATTTTTGCACGATTCAACATTTGAAGATTTCCTAGATTTGATAACCGATATCCTCAGCAAAGAGTCGGAAAAGAAACGATTCCAAAAGCCTGTAGAGTTTGAAACCCGCATTCGCCACCTTATCGTAGAACAAGGGGGGTGGGATGGCCACAAAGTTGACCTTGAACCACATCCGCACATCTTCCCTGATATTCCGCTCGGCCAAAACGGCATCGAGGTAAAATTCTCCGAGAAAGACACATGGCGAAGCGTTGCAAATAGCGTTTTTGAAAGCAGCCGCGCAAAAGGCGTCGAAAACATTTATGTTATCTTTGGCAAAATGGGAGGCAAGCCAGAAGTGCGTTGGGCGCGCTATGATGATTGTGTTATGCACGTCCGTACATCGCACGTTCCACGCTTTGAATTAGAAATTGGGGCTAAAGAGTCACTTTTTACAAAATTTGGCATTTCATACACTGAATTTCAAAAACTCGGCCTCCACGAAAAAATGGAATATATCCGCACCTATGCGCGAGGTCGCCTAAAGCGAGGGGAACGGCTCTGGTGGCTTGAAGGCGACCCAGACAGTGACCACAGCCTACCAATTCAAGCGCGCCTTTATACAAGCCTTTCTGGCGATGAAAAAAGGCAATTACGCGCAGAAGCCGCGTTGATTTGCCCTGATATTGTTCGTGGCGGACGCGTGAATAATAAATACGATGATGTCGTCCTGTATGCTCTGACCTATCGCGGCATACTCTGCCATCAAGCGCGTGACTTGTTTTCTGCGGGCAGTGTTGCAGGAAAGGCAAGGGGTGGAATTTACATTCAACGCAGTCTAATTGGCATACAGGACGAAATGCGGAAAGCGGCTTTCGAGTTGGAGGATGCGCTTTTTCAAGAGTATTGGGGCATTTCATGTCCACCAGAAAGCCGCATCAAGGAATGGCTTCGACGTGCAGATGCTGCCTGCAAAGACTGGCAACCTTCTGAATGCATGTTCATTGATGAATAGCACAAACCCACATTTGTGGTTTAATCATCAACGCGGCGCTTTCTAACTCTGCCCTTACGCTTGCGTCCAACTCTGGCGGCGCGATTAAATTCTGCCCGTTGCTGGCCGCGTGAGGGGCGCTCTGTAGCCTTTGCTTCCTTCTTCAAGCTTTCCCGCTTGCGAAGAATTTCAAAGGCTCTGTTACGCTCGATTTTGCGCTTACCCCATTTTCTTTGCAGATCGGCACGTTCTGCGGCCTGCTTGTCTTTCAAAACTTGCCTGTCACTGCCAAGGCTCGCCCTGTGAGCCTTTAGAGAGGCTTGCTGGTCAATCTTTGCCTGTTTGACCGCCGCGCCTACTTCTGCACGCTGTCCGGCGTTAATATCCCGCCATTGAGCCGCATGGAGTTTTTGCAAACTGGCCGCACGAGCTTTTGAGCTGATAATAAAATTGAACGCAGAGGACATGAAGCCTTTTGAATCATCGCGGCCTAATGCCTTGGCATAGCGCACGGCGGCAATGGCGTTTTCCAGCTTGCCCATGAGCCGCTTTTCACGCCGTTCAAAATCCTTGGTTTCGTGCCGCTGCTGCTTGCCAAGGTGTGAGCGCAAGGGCTTAAATTGTGCTTTCACATCTGCGGTGGCTTGCTGATAAGGGGTTTTACCGTTTTTATGCCGGCCTTTAATCTGCTCCTTGCCGGCATGATAGCGCTGTGAATATAATTTCCATTCATTGGAATGGCGGGAATGCATCTTTTTGCCAAAGCCCGCCAATTCAGCGTCTTTACGGCTTTGGTCGGCTTTAATTTTTGTTGCATCATTATCATTTGCATGGCCAAGCGATTGCGCCTGGTCATGTTTATGATAGGCATTATCTTTCTCGGCAAAAACGGTTTTATCCTTCGCCCGTTCATTCCAGTTTTCAACCCGCTTGTCGCAAAAGACTTGGCCGCGCTCCTGCTCGTAAGCCATAGCCCATTTGGATAAGGTTTTTTGCGAGTTCCATAAATCGAGCATTTTGCCCGTTTCAGGGTGAACGCGATTTATAATCACATGCACATGCGGGTGAGCCGTATCATTGTGGGCAATCAGGGCGGCTTGATTGCCTTCGGCTCCTAAAGCCCGTAGGCTTTCATCAGCGGCGCGAAGCATTTCGGCCTTGGTCAATCCGTCCTTTTCTGACGGGTTCCAGCCAAGCGAATAATGATAAACCGTTTTATCGGATTTGTTGCCTGCAAGCGATGCTCCGGCCTGCCGCTTAAGGTCGTTTTGGCTCTTGGCGGTTGCCGCCATAATCGTGCTGGCAAGGTGGGGGTCGTCAGTCGCAAGATTGCGATACTCCATCCATTCAACACGGCCAGATGAAAGGCGCACGTTCTCGCCTTCCTCGCGCTTGTCGTGAGTGTAATAGAGAAATGCGCCCTTGAAGGACGTACCTGTTGCCCTGCCGCCTTTTGGTTCTTTAGGCACCATAGGCGGCAACCACTTTCTCAAGGGCAAGGTGGTGTTTTTCAAGCACGGCGGCAATGTCGTTTGGCACTCCGTTGCCAAAATTCAGATGCTTGGCAATCTGATGGACATTCACGCCGGA
>JAESUL010000094.1 GCA_016763115.1 Phycisphaerales bacterium
CGTTGATCCTAAATATCTTGCGTACATTGACCCACTTGCTGGACTTGATCCCAATGATGGAGAATTTGCAACCTGGGCCAGGCGCATCGCTACGGCATTGATAAAAATACCAGAAGGAACCGAAAGCGAACAATGGGCAAAACGCGCCGCCAGATTAATCGCAGTTGTGATTATGCACGTCATGACAAGCGATAATATTGCCGATGATGAGCGCACTTTAATGACGGTGTTGCGGCTTATCCGGCAGGGCAGGGCAGATTTAGCTGATAAGCTCACTGAGAAATTTAAGGCGGCGAACCAAAAGGCAAAAGCTGCGGGGAAAGAGCCAACTCATAACCTTAAAGACATACCTCATCCGCTTGAGCTTTTAGCGCAGGAAATGATCGAGAATAGGGCGTGTCGCGGTCACATTTCTGAAGAAGCGCAAAATATATTGCTTCAAGTCAAAAGCTCATCATCATACTTTGAAAGCATTCGCTCCGAAGCCGCTGACCAGCTTAGTTGGTTGCAAAGCCACAACATTGAGCGATCTTTAACAGGCATCAAGGATTTTGATAAAAACGGTAATCCTACCATGCTGCCACCTGATCGCCGCCTTGATCCTGATCGCCTTAAAACCGATCCGAAAGGTATATCGGTTTTCATTGTTATGAAAGTGGAGGATTTAGGAACTTACGAGCCGTGGTTACAAACCGTTTTTCTTGGCCTTTTCGCCGCCATGCGAAAAACCAAGACCCAACCAAAAACAGGCCATCAAGTGCTTACCGTGCTCGATGAATTTACCTCGCTCGGCTATCAGGATTATATTGCTACCACGCTCGATAGCATTGCCGGATCGGGCATGAAGTTGATGATTGTTGTGCAAAATTACGGCAGGTTAAAGCATTTTTATAAGGAAGGTATGGAATCGTTTTTCACGAATTCCGGCCTTGAAATTTACTTCGGTAAAATCGGAGATACGGCAACCGATTATTTGCAAAAAGAACTCGGTCAAACCGAAGTGGTCAAGGTAGCCAGAAGTACCAGCCAAAGCGAGACAACGACCGAAGGCACAGGCAAAAGCATCGCCTTCGGTCAAAGCTCATCGGAAGGTGGCTCTGATGCGGATACGCTCGGACATTCCATCGGAAAATCTTGGAACTGGAGCAAGAGCGTAAATCTCACTGACAGCCAGAACTGGGGAGCCAGTGACGGGCAAAGCATGGGGCGCAATTATGGGCCGCATGTGTTTATGCAACCGCTCGCGGGTGGCACAAATTACAATCGAAACTTTAGCCGGAATACTGGCGGTTCGCACACGCAAAGCCGCTCGAAAACCACGGGCGGCGGCAAGACAGAAACCCACACAAGTAGTAAAACAAAAACATCAAGCTGGAACAACCAGACAAGCGAGACAAACACCTATTCTACAAACACCTCAAAAGGCTATCAGATCGGCGGGGGAATGGCTGAAACATTTCATAAAAAACCGCTTCTTGAACCCCATGAGATGAACACCTATCTGCAACCGTTTGCTGAAGCTGATCGAGATAATCCAGTATATCCGGGATTTGCCTTGATTAGAATAGAGGGGGAAAACCCTATATTTCTGCGGCGTTCAAACTACGATCAAGACATCGTTTTCGAGCGGTGTTTTACGCCTGATCCGGCATTTGAGTTTTTGCCCGCTCATGCGCAAAAATTGCTCGGGTATCAATATACAGATGAACATATTTGGACATTAAAACTGCCGTTTGAGCTGATTGGGAAAGATAACATTACGATCAAGGTTATTCCGAGAGCTTCGAAGTGGTTCGACAAAGACGATGCCGTTTTGGATATAACCCATTCAGACGGCCAACAGGCGCAATATCCACTGGCAGGTTGCGGGCGGATCATCTCGATTTATTCTGAGGATGAACAAAAATCAAACGGCGTTGTGATGATCGCTAGGATGGAACGGCCCATCCGAAAAGATGAAGCTGATGACTATATGAAGACCATCTTTGCCGATGATCTACAGGCGGTTTACGATGAAAAAGAAAGGCAGAGACAGGCTGACCTGAAGCGAGAAGAGGAAGCAGAGGCGCAGAGGGCCGAAGACGAAAGACTCCGATTAGAACGGCGAAGAAAAGTAAAAAAAAGCGCCATAACATTATCAAAAATTGTTGGCGCTATTGCCGCCGCTGTAGTAATCGCAGTTTTTGCAACATCCCAAATACAGAAATTGATATATGATTATAATCTCCGCCGCGCCGCGCACGCAGTCGAAGTCGAACTTCAGACCACTGGTTTTATCGAATTATCAGCAGTGCGTTTAGAAGCCATCAAACAAGCTAAAATGAGACGCACTCAGGCAATCGAAACAGCCAAAGATGAGAGATTAGACCAGATAAGAACCGCCAAAATAAGACGCCAACAACAGATAGCAACCGCCAAAGATGAGAGATTAGACCAGATAGCAACCGCCGAAATAAGACGCCAACGACAGATCGAAAACGCTCAAAGCGCACGGCGATTAAAAATCGTCGCGGCTATGCGGACACAGCAAGACAGGCTTAACGAAGCAATTAAGCAGCGTGAGAACAAAATCAACACCGCCAAACAGGCACGACGTAAGGAAATTAGTGACGCCAAGCGGCAACGGCAAGTCCAGCAAGATCGAATAGAACGTGACAGAAATCTCCTACACGCCGCAATAGTCAATCGTGAAAACAGAATTGCTGAATTCCATCGCAAGAAGTCTGCCATCATTGAGAATGGTGAAACGCAAAGAAAACAGGCGCTTATGAGTGCGCTCGATGAGCGGTTGAGAAAGATTGATGATGTAGAATTAAGACAAACAAGGGAACTAGCTGCGCCATTAAAACAAGCAAAGGATTGCCGGACGCATGCATGATTATGCCTTGACATTCCTTCAAGCAATGTTCCGAGGTTCTAATATGGAAGATGCTGGCGCTTATATGGATGGGGTTATTGATAAGAAACGGATGGCTATGACTTCCAGCAAATATAATGAAATTTTTGCAAAACTATTTACAGTTGAAGCTTTTGATTATTGGGCAAAAACACAATGCGATCTCGCCAAGAATGATGTTGATTTTTTAGTTTGTGACACAGTACGAAAAAGCATTTTTTTGCAAAATAAAGAGAGAAGTCGAACACTTATTCGACTAAACAGGATGTACAAAAATATAAAAACGAGAGAAAGCGCTTTAGTACCAGCCAATAAAAGTGTTTCTTCTATCAGGAAACGTTATGATTTGTAGAAACGTGACATTCTGCTAAAATATCCACTGCCAAAATTATCGAATTTTCCAAAGGATTATTTGTCTAGTGTGTCAGAATTCAATGAGGCAAATTTTCCGCCTGTCGATTCTCGTCAATTCCCGTTAGCCAAAGCGGCAAATTTTCCACCTATAAATATGTCCAAATTTCCACCCGTTGATATGTCGCTGTTTCCAGTTGTTAGGGATGCTAGCTTCGCTCTCATCGACAATTCCAAATTTCCGCCCGTTGATATGTCGCTGTTTCCAGTTGTTATATCCAAATTTCCGCCCGTTAATATGTCGCTGTTTCCAGTTGTTAGGGATGCTAGCTTCGCTCTCATCGACATGTCCAAATTTCCACCCGTTGATATATCCAAATTTCCGCCCGTTGATATGTCCAAATTTCCTTTGGCCGACCTCACCAAAGTTCCTCCTGACTATATTACTCAATGATATCGACTAACGCCCGTGTGTTTGCCTGTCGTTGTCTTGCTGCTGTGCGTCTTGGCGTTCTTCATTCCACCGATCATTGAAACTTTCACGATCCGCCGACTTGGCAATATCTTGATCCGGTTTTAATTCCGGCTTGGGCTGGTCGTTTGCAACCATGGTGGATTCACGGCCTTGGCCTGCATCATTGGCTTGCTCGTTATTGTGAGCGCCATTGAATGCCTGTGAAGTCTCACCGTATTGCTCAAGTAAATTATCGGCCTGTGCGTCCACAATATCCCGCGCTGCCGATGTGCTTGTGTATGGGGCATGAGAAGGCTGTGAATGATCTTGTGATGCTTCTAGGGGCTGCTCGGCTGCTTTGGCCTGCTTAAACCCGTCTGCAAGCTCGCCGTAGCGCTCAAGCGCATTGTCGGCCTGTGCATCCAGAATATCACGCGCGGCTGATGTTCGGCGTTCTGCCATGAAAACCCTGCGAAATCTAAAATCTTGCGCAATATACCAAACAATAGATTATATGTAAATAACAATACCTTACAGTATATTTTTGCAAAAAGAGGCTTACCAAAAAATAGGTTTTTGTTCCTATTTCGTTATAATTACATCGCTCCGATTGCGGCGGGCTAAACTCAATATCTTGTGGTTTGATAGGGTGGGACTAAATAGCAACATACTGGGGGTGTTGCAAAAACGATGCAGACCGTGTGGAAACGTTGTTCTTGGCGATTGCTGAGAATTTGTTTTTGATTTTGGGCGATGAATGCAAGTTCTTGATTTGAATTGCATCATCGGCGCCAAATAGGCTGTATTTGAGCCTTTTCCCCCTCGATATCCTTTGGGTTTTGATCAATATCACCCCTCATGGGCGGATTTCCACACGGTCTCGATGGGTTCAGCGGCAAGATACGTGCCGTCAGTTGCCTCCTTCAGCAAACCGTCCATACAAGTTTGAAGCTATCTCATTGTCCTTTACGTGCGCCATCAATCCAAACACCGCTTCCGTTTCAACATAGGTAACTTTACCATTCCATTTTTCCCCAGGTCTAATTACATCACATTGGATAAGAGCGGCTTTTGCTTCGGTATTCAGGGCGTTCGGTAATTTAGATTTACCGCGCGCCATAAGCCGTGCTTGATAAATTCCAAAATTACACTCAGCGCCAGATACTCCACCAATATTCAAAATTTCTACAATGTCAGTCTTTGGGGAAAACGGTGCTGTTGCCCAAATTGTAACTGATATGTTTTTCGCCGTGGCATCACCAGAATTGACAATTGTGAATTTGGCGCTTCCTGAAACTTCGCTAGTTGCCGAAAATTTAATTTCCGACTTTGCTGCAAAGTATGGAACCAGCCATTTATCGAACGAAAAGGAAATGGCACCACCAACAATAGCGCCCACTACAATCCACAAAAATTTTGAATGCGCACGCTCTGTCATATTGATGCCCTTGGTTGCTATGATTTCAGTATAGACAACAAAAACCAATTGAGCAGCAGAATACAATTATCGTCGCAAAAAGGATAGTTTTTGCAACGGTTCAATCTAGTCAGACTCAGCGTTGCTCAGAAGCCACTTGTTGAGCGTTTTGATACATCTGGCACGATTGATTTGACCGTATCCAAAAATACACCTGCCCCTTTCTTATCAATGCCAAACTTGTTGCATTCCTTCACGAGGAAAGTGATGCCCGCAATACCTTTCCACCATTCAACCGGCCTTTGCAGTGAGAAATTGACAAATCTCTCTGAACCACCGGCATTTACCCCAGCACGCGCCGTGAATGCGTACATGGCAGTACCCGCATCACTTGTTAGAATTGCTGATGCACAATATGTGTCTCCATCAATGCCGCTGCCATTGGCAAACGCGTGGCTGAATTCTCCTTTGCCGTTTGCATCAACTTTGTAGAAACCATACCAAAACTGATTTCTCGAGAACGGGAAAAATATTGGAAATAAAGAACTCAAGGGAGCAGTGGAAGTCATTGCCGAGTTTATGATTCCTGCCGAGGGCTGCAAGGTTGAACTAGTAAGGATGAACTAGTAGTTATGGTAAATATTATTTTAAAAGATGTATATAAACGGTTTATCAAGAAAAATAATTAACTGGATATAAAAAATGA
>JAESUL010000095.1 GCA_016763115.1 Phycisphaerales bacterium
GAAATACCTGGTTTTTGCAGAACACTACTGCGCCGAAGACGGCGAGTAGTGGCACCCTTGGTCCGCAAGTGGTGCACTAAAAATCAAGTCAATCTTCACCGCCGATCGAAGAGCTTTTCGAGTTCTTCGATGGTGAGCCGGACCGTGGTTGGTCGTCCGTGCGGGCATGAGCCGGCGCGGTCGGTTTCTTCGCGGAGTTTCATGATCGCGTCAAGCTCAACTTCGCTGAGCCGATCGCCGGCCTTGATCGCCGCCTTGCACGCCATCATGTCGAGCACCTCGTGCAATGCCTCTTCGCTGCTCGGCACAAAGCCCTCGCGGTCGATGCGTTCGAGCAGGTCCTCGACAAACTCGCCCGGTTCGACATTGCGCGAAAGCAGAAAGCTCGGTGCGCTGCGGACGCCAATTGATTTGGGGCCCATCGGGGCGGCGTCGATGCCGATGCGGGTCAATAAATCTTGGTAAGCATCGAACGAATCAACCACCGACGCCGGTGCATCAACCACGATCGGCATCAGCATCGCTTGTTGTTCGAGCGAGCCGTTGCCGGTGACGCGGGCGATGAGGGTGTTGAACATGACGCGTTCGTGCAAGGCGTGCTGGTCGACGATGATGATGCCGTGGGGGTCCTGGGAAACGAGGAAACTCGAATGCACCTGAAGCACCTTCTGCACCGGGACCACCGTCGGCAATGACGATTCATCTATTTCTATCGACGCGATGAGCACCTCGCGGATCTCGTTGCGGAGTTGCTCGGGCGGACTTGCACCTTCTTGAGGGTCGCTCGATTTCGCCTTGAGGTATTCGACTATTTGATCCACCTGTTTTTCGACGCGATGCTGGGGCATCGCAGCGGGCATGATCGCATCGCTTGTTCCCGCGCCGGGCAGGCGCTGCAAAACCGTGGGCGTGACATCGGCATTCATCAACGCCTCACGCACCGTGTGGTACACCGCCCGGTGGATCATGGACTGATCGCGGAACCGCACTTCGAGCTTGGCAGGATGGACATTGACATCGACGGCGGTGGGCGACATCTCGAGCATCAGCACGGCCGACGGATGCTTGCCCGGCTCGATCAATCCGCGAAACGCCTCGCGCAAAGCGTGCTGGATCGTTCGATCGCGGATGGTCCTGCCGTTGAGGAACACATGCTGGGCGTTGCTCGTCGCCCGCGCGATGCTCGGCAACCCAATGAGCCCCCACATCAGAATCCCGCGTGCATCGTCGAACTGATCGAGCGAGACCTCGATCAACTCGGATTCGAGCTCTTTGCCCATGATCGCCAACGCGCGCTCCTTGGGCAGTTGATCGGGCGGCAGATCAAGCTTGACCTTCCCGTCGCCGACACACCGGAACGCAATCGACGGGTGCGCCATCGCCAGATCTCGCAACCATCCGACACACCGTGTCTGCTCGGTCGTGTCGGTCCGAAGGAACTTCCGCCTTGCCGGCGTGTTGAAAAACAGATTGCGGACCTCGATGGTCGTGCCCACCGCGCCGCCCGCCGGCTTGATCGGTTGGACATCCGCTCCCTCCGCCTCGATCATCCGCCCCTCGTCAAAGCCGTTGGCTTTGGACCGGATCATCACCCGCGAGACGGATGCGATCGACGCGAGCGCCTCGCCTCGGAATCCCATCGTTGAAATCTTGTTCAGATCGTCGGCTTCATAGATCTTGCTTGTCGCGTGGGGCATCAACGCGAGCGATATCTGGTCGGGGGCGATACCGTGCCCGTTGTCACTCACGCGGACCTGCTCGACGCCCCCGCGTTCGAGATCGACCTCGATGCGTGTCGCCCCGGCATCAATAGAGTTCTCAACGAGTTCTTTGAGCACCGATGCCGGGCGTTCGATGACCTCGCCCGCCGCGATCTGGTTGACCAGCAGCGTCGAGAGCGTGCGGATCGTGACCTGAGATTGTGTCGAAGTTTTACCCATCAATCAATCGTACGCACGCTGCGCCCCCACTACTATTGGGGTATGACTGATTCCATATTCTCCAAGATCATCCGCAACGAAATCTCCTCTCACAAGATCTACGAGGACGATTTCGTCATCGCGATTCTCGATATCGGGCCGCTCTCCGAGGGGCACACGCTTGTGATCCCCAAGGAACCGGCCGCGACGATGGACGAACTCTCCGACGGCCACGCCGCCGCCCTCGGGCGGGTTCTTCCACGCATCGCGCGGGCGATCAAAAAGGTCACCGGGGCCGAGTCCTACAACATCCTCCAGAACAACGGTGCCGACGCGGGGCAGGCGGTGGAGCATGTCCACTTCCACATCATCCCACGCTTTGTTGATCGTGGCGAGATCGTCGAAGGCAAACCCGATAAAGAAAACGGGCCCGGGCTCCGCACGACCTGGAAACCGGGCACGCTGACACAAGAAGAAGCCGTCGAGCTTGGCAAGCACATCAAACGCCTGCTCTAGGCGTTGCGGGTTGTGCGGACATCAAGATTGACCACGCCGCTCTGTGTGCGCACAACGATTTGATTGAGCGGATCGACAGAAACAACTGTTCCCTCAACGCGATTGTTGTTTGCAAGAAACACCCTGTTCCTACCAACCATCGCGTCATGCTCTGCCCATGCAGAACGGATCTGATCGTCACCTGCGCAGATCCATCGCGAAAACTGGTCGATCAATGAACACGCCAGGCGTGTTCGGTCCGCATCGCCTCCGACCTGAGAAACCGAAACCGCCGTATTACCGAGGTGCTCTGTCCACTGAATCTGTTTGGCGTTGATCCCGATCCCGATCATCGCAACGCCGTCACGGATCTCGATGAGCACGCCACCGATTTTTCGATCGATTGTTCCGTTCCGGACCACCACATCGTTTGGCCATTTGATCATTGTATTAGTTGTTGGCCCGCACGCGTTGGCAACGGCGTGCATCGCGGCGAGCCCGGCGGCTGCGGCGAGTCGGCACGCATCGTGCCCGGTCGCATCAATCGCAAAGGTACACGCGAGCGTTTCATGCTCACCATCCTCCCATCGGTTCCCCCGCTGCCCGCGTCCGCGGGTCTGTTTAGACGCGATCACAAGCACCGGCTGACCCGAGAAATACGCTTGAAATGCAGCGTTTTGTGTCGATTCAGTCTCATCGAGCACGACCGCACATGACACCACGCAATCAGCGCATTCCTCGATCGTTTTTTCGATCGCATCCAACGAAATCATGCCAGCGTGTCCAGCCCGATATCGAGACTCACCGCCTGGTGCGTGAGCCCGCCGATGCTGATGCGGTCAATGCCCGTCCTTGCAATTTCGATCACCGTCTCGATCGTCACTCCGCCCGAGGCTTCGAGCAGCATCGACGAACGCGAATCATCACGCATCTTGACCGCCTTGGTGAGCAAATCACAATCCATATTGTCGAGCAGCACCATATCAATCAATCCGATCGGCAACGCGAGCACACGCCCGAGTTGCGACAACCGATCGACCTCGACCTGCACAAACCACAAGTCTCCGTCGCCCTCACGAGCACGCGTGGCGGCCTGCTCAAGCTTGGCACCAAGCTGCGCGTCGCTCAATCCCGCGATGTGGTTGTCCTTGATAAGCACCGCGTCGCACAGCCCAATGCGGTGGGTGGTGCCCCCGCCGCACCGCACAGCGTACTTCTCGATCAACCGATGCCCCGGCGTGGTCTTTCGCGTATCACAAATCTTTGCCTTGGTCCCCTCGACCAATCCAACGAACGATTGCGTCCGCGAGGCAATCCCACTCATGCGTGACACAAGGTTGAGCATCGTCCGCTCAAGCCGCACGATCGCCCGTGCGTTGCCGACCAACTCGAGCAGCACCGTGCCGCTCTCAACCGAGTCGCCGTCGTTGGCGAGGTGCCTGCATTCGATTGGTTCGCGGTCAGGGTGAACACATCGATGATCTCATCAACAAACGCGAGCCCCGGAACAACGCCCGGCTCCCTCATCACCATCTGGACCGATCTGGTGTCGTTCTTGGTGAACATGATCTCGCCGGTGATGTCGCGCATGGGATTGCCGAGGTCTTCGTCGCGGGCGAGGATCAGCATCTGGCGGATATGCCCGTTCATCTTGAACTCTTCGACCAACTCGGACAGTTTGAGTGTGTTGAGATCGGGCTTTTTCGTTTCGCTCATGGGCAATCTTATCCATCTCAGCGGTCCTATGATCCCCATTCGCCCCCCGATGCAAAGTCGGAGGGTGGGGACGAAAGGATTATTCTGCATGGCACTTCTCGACGGGAAAAACGGGCTTATTGTCGGCATCGCAAATGACCGCTCCTACGCGTGGCACATCGCCAAAGCACTCACCGAGCACGGCGCAACCTGCGCCTATTCCCATATCCCCGGCGAAAAAAACGAACGAAGAACCGGACGCGCCGCTGCCAAAATTCAGCCCGACCCGTGGCTCTGCCCGTGCGATGCCGGGTCCGACGACGACATGGATAATCTCTTCGCCAAGTACAAAGCAGACTTTCCAACCCTTGATTTCTTGGTTCATTCGATCGCCTTTGCCGATCGTGACTGGCTCAAGATAGGGATGTTCGCCCAAACACCACGAAAAGCCTTCCTCGACGCCATCGATATCTCCGCGTACACCTTGTCGGCCATGTCCGCAAGAGCACGCGAACAGATGGCGGCCAACGGCGGCGGGTCGATTATGGCCATGTCGTACTACGGCGCTGAAAAGGTCATCCCCGGATACAACATCATGGGCGTTGCCAAAGCATGCCTCGAATCAACCACCAAATACCTCGCCTACGAACTCGGCGAAGACAATATCCGCGTCAACACCATCTCCGGCGGGTTCCTCCGCACTCTGGCAAGCTCGGCGGTTGGTGGAATCGATTCCGTTGAACGAGCGATCGAAGAAAAAGCACCGCTCCGCAGAGGCGTGGTCGGTGGCGATGTCGGCAACACCGCCGTCTTCCTCGTCTCGGACCTCTCCACCGCGATCACCGGCGAGAACCTCTATGTTGACTGTGGCGTCAACATCATGGGCGTATAACCCCTTCGACACCCGAACAAACACAAGGATTTCTAGACCTGAACACCTTATTTGGTGGTCAATGTGGTCCAGTTGAACCGACAATAAAGGTATGACCGGCGCTATAAACAATCTGGCAGCAAGCCTTTCGGGCGCACCGCTCAGTGCATCCAACGCCCAACGCAAAAAAATCCGCGAGGACTCAACCAAAGCCCAGAATCGGCGTGGAATCAGCGACGCCTATGTCAAAACGGTCGCCCAGACCCAAGCCATCGACACCGTCCGCACCCTGGCCGACGCCGATCAGGAAGATGCCTGCGAGGATCGCCAAGAGCACCAGATCGAGTACACCCCGCAGGGGCATGGCAACAAACCGAGCCCCAAACGCCTCGACATCAACGCCTAGTCCCAACGAGCCACGACCGTGAGGGACTGGTTGTGTTGTTGTGTGCGCAAAGAAAGACCACTTCCTCACGGTCGTGGCTCGTTGGGATTCATCTATCGGGTTTACTTCGTGAAGAACTTCTTGATCGTGTGCACCGTCGCGCTGCGCCCGATCGCACCGATGGACTCGGTCAACGGGATGCCTTTGGGACAAACCTTGGCGCAGTTCTGGGCGTTGCCACACTCGGAAATGCCGCCCTCGCCCACAAGTTCGTCCATGCGTTCGCCCTTGAGCCGCTTACCCGTGCCGTGCTCATTGAACAGACGCGCTTGGGAGATCGCGTGGGCACCGATGAAGGCGTTGTCCCATTTCTCCTCGTCCTCGATCTTGGTGAACTGTGGGCACGCATCAAGACAACACCCGCAGCTCATGCACTCTGAAAGCGCGTACCGCATCTGCTGCTGATCGTGTGTTTCCTTAGGCCCCGCGCCCATGCTGTAGGTGCCGTCGATGGGCACCCATGCCTTGATGCGTGTGAGGTTGTTGAACAACCGATCACGATCGACCCAAAGGTCACGGATCACCGGGAACTTGCTCATCGGCTCGAGCGTAATGATGTCACCCTCAAGCGGGGCGTACTCATCGACCAAGCACGAGCAGGACTGACGGACCCGCCCGTTGATGACCATCGTGCACGCGCCGCAGACCTCTTCGAGGCAGCTCGAATCCCACACCACGGGCGTTGATTTCTGACCCTCGATCGTGGTCGGGTTGGCAGCGATCCAGTTGAGCGACGAGATCACATTGGACCCATCGGTCACCGGGACCTTGAACGACTCCCACCGGGCGGGTTTGCCCGGGCCGTCGCACCGCTGGATCTTGAAGATCACGCTTCGACCAGCAACCGCCTTTGTGCGGTTGGCTTTTCTCATCTCGGCGTCGTATGTGTAGGCTTCTGCTTCACTCATGGGTGGTATCCTTCACTCGTGCTCGTTATGACGCGCCCGCGGTTTCTTTTTTGGACTCTTGCTTGGTGCCCGAATCGTCGGTCTTGCCGTAGTCACGCGGGCGCAGCTTGATCAGCCCCGCCTTGACATCGACAAACTCGATATCGCACCTGCCTGATTGCGTATTAAACTTGGCAACCGATGCCTTCCAGAACTTCTCGTCGTCACGCTCGGGGAAATCGGTCCGGTAGTGCGACCCGCGCGATTCCTCACGCAGCAGCCCGGCCTTGGCGATCATCTCGCCCATAATCAGCATGTCGCCCACCGTGCGAGCAAAGCTCAGCGACTGGTTCGTCCACACCGCTCCATCGCCCAGCTCGACCTTGGTGTACCGCTCACGCAACTCGTCGACCTTGCCCAGGCAGTTCTCAAGCCCGGGACCAGTTTTCACGACGGTCGATGCCGAGTTCATGATCTCGCCGAGCTCGAAGGCGATCTGGTACGGGTTGTACGCCTGATCGCCGGTGCCATTGGTCGTCGATTCGAGCAACGCATCGTGCTTGGTTTGCTCTTGCTTGGTTGCTGCATCAAAGATCGACTGCGAGACTTCACCGACCGGGGCATGCCCGCCCTCGCGGACATAGTTGACGACCGACACGCCGTTGCATAAACCATCAAAGATGCAACTCAGCAGCGCGTTGGCACCGAGCCTGGTCGCCCCGTGGTAGGCGAAGTTGACCTCGCCAAAGGCGTACAAACCAGTGATATTGGTCATCGCGTTGTTGTGCGCACCGATCTCGAGCCCCATGCCCGGTTCGGTCCCGACCGGGACATCGCCGCCGGGCACATGGGCTCCCAGTGGAGTCTCAGGCTTGTACGCACCGGCGGTGTAGGTCGTCCACAGCCCACCCATCGTGTAGTGCACCGCGGGGAAAATCCGCATCGGGGTGAACCGCGGGTCTTCGCCGGCGAACTTCTCATAAATATCCAAGATCCCGCCGAGCTTCTCGGTGAGGTACTCGGGGTCCTTGTGCGTCAGATCAAGATACACCTGGTTGGTCCCGTTGATGCCCATGCCGTCGTTGACGCAGACATCGAAAATCTCGCGGGTCGCAATATCACGAGGCACGAGGTTGCCGTACTTGGGGTACCGCTCTTCAAGAATGTAGTACCGCTCGTTCTCTGGAATATCCTTGGGCTTGCGGGTATCGCCCTTCTTGCTCGGCACCCACACTCGCCCGCCCTCGCCACGCGCGGACTCGGACATCAATCTACATTTATCCGCACCCGGGATCGCGGTCGGGTGGACCTGGATCATCTCGGCGTTGCCATACCACGCTCCGGCCTGGACGCACCTTGACGCGGCCCCGCCGGTGCAAATCACCGAGTTGGTCGATTTGCCGAATACCAGCCCGCACCCGCCGGTCGCCATGACGACGGCATCAGCGCGGAAGCTCTGGATCTGCATGGTCCGCATGTCCTGGGCAACGATCCCGACGCATCGTTTGTCCTCTCCTTCGCCTTCAATGATCGGCCAGAGGAACTCCCAGAACTCTTTCTTGTTGATCTTGCCTTCGGCCGTGAATCGGCGGGTCTGCTCGTCGAGTGCATACAACAACTGCTGCCCGGTGGTCGCGCCCGCGAAATGCGTGCGTCGAAACAGCGAGCCGCCGAAGAGGCGTAGATCGCGGAACCCCTCGTGCGAGCGGTTGAAAGGCACGCCCATGCGGTCGAGCAGATCAATAATCTTTGGTGCCCAGTTGGTCATCTCGAGGACCGGGTGCTGGTCATTGAGGAAATCGCCACCGATCAGGGTCTCGTCGAAATGCTGGTATTCAGAGTACCCCTGCTGACGCGCGACATCGTTGCATGCGTTGATCCCGCCTTGTGCGCACACCGAGTGCGATCGCTTGACGGGGACCATCGAGAACAGGTCCACACCAACGCCGGCTTCAGCGATCCGGATCGACGCAGCCAAGCCCGCCAATCCGCCGCCCACAACTATCACTCGCTTTTGATCACTC
>JAESUL010000096.1 GCA_016763115.1 Phycisphaerales bacterium
GTGACAAAATCTTGTTGCTTCATCCAGGCCCACGCCCGTGATGCCTGTGCGAGCGCGAGCGATCCACGCGGGGAAAGCCCCACACGGATTTCGTCGGCTTCGCGCGTTTGGTGGGCAATCTCGACGATGTACCGACGGACGGGTTCGCTGAGGTGGATCTTGTCCACTTCGTTCTGGATCGCCACAATGTCGTCGGCGTTCAGAACGGGAGGCAACGAATCGAGCATCATCGTTGATGGGCGTAAATCGAGCAGATTGGTTTCAGCATCAGCATCGGGATACCCAAGCGAGATCCGCATCAAGAACCGGTCGAGTTGGTTCTCGGGCAATGGGAATGTTCCCTCGAACTCGCTGGGGTTCTGGGTCGCGATGACCATGAAGGGGGCGGGGAGTTGGCGGGTTGTGCCATCAATGGAAACCTGGGCTTCGCTCATCGCTTCGAGCAATGCTGACTGGGTTTTGGGAGTTGTGCGGTTGATCTCGTCGGCCAGCAGGATGCTTGTAAAGAGCGGTCCGGGCTGGAACTTGAGGACCTCGCCATCGCGTGAGAAAATCGATACGCCGAGCAGGTCCGCGGGGAGCATGTCGGGGGTGAACTGGATGCGTGAGAACGGGCAATCAATGGATTTGGCAAGAACCGAGGCGAGCAGCGTCTTTCCGACGCCGGGGACATCTTCGAGCGGCACATGCCCGCGTGCTAACAAGCAGCAAAGGGTCCAGTCGATGGCGGGGTTGTCCCCAAGAAAGATTCCTGCGATCTGATCCCGTAATGCTTCTATCCGTTGATTCATCGTCCCTCACAAGCTTGTTGTTTCTGGTCGGCGGATGGTTTGGGGAGTGTAGACCCCATGCAACGAAGTTTGATTCGCATGGTGCCTCAATCGGTTCCCTGTGGTATGCTGTAAGCTCGCTGGACCAGGTCTCGAAAGGCGATTACCGTGGGCGATTTGCCGCCAGAAAATCCCGATTCCCATCATACCCTAGGCAGGGAAGATATTGATGGCATAGCCCGCCAACTTGTGGGCGAGTTGTGCTGCATCCGTTGTGGGTACGATCTTCGCGGGCTCTCGATCCGTGTGTGCTGCCCGGAATGTGAACTCCCGATCCGAGCGACCATTCTCAGTGTTGTGGACCCGCACGCAGAGCAGATCACGCCGCTGTCATTCCCGCGGTTTACCGGAATCGGGATGCAGATGTGGAGCATCGGTGCTCTGGTTGCGGTGATGATGATCTGGATCTTGCGGATCAGTGAGCTGCTCCGAAATCTGGTCGTGTTGCAATGGAAACCCTGGTGGATTCCGTGGATTGGGCTGGTTGCGATTGTGTGTTCTGCTCTGGGCGCAGTGGGGATGCTGCATCCGCATCGGCGGGTTCGGCGGGTTGATGCACTACGCGCAGCGGTCGGGGTGGCTGCGTATGCACCGCTCTTTTTTATCTATTCTTCGCTCTACCGGTTTGATCGCGCATCGATCTCGCCTTTGTTGAATCCCGGAGATTCATCGCTTGACCGTTCGGTGTATCGGCTCATGATGTTTATTTGCGTCGCCATTATTTTGTGGGGGCTGCGCCCCAACGCGGTGGGGCTTGCGATCCGCTCGGTGGTGGTGCGGACGGGGCGGATTGATCGTCAATCGATGTACGCGGTCATTGTTTCCTTCTTTGTGGCTGCGGTCGGCGATGTGCTCAATATCATCGGGATGCAACTCGGCGGGGGGATCGGCGATGTGCTTGCAGCGATCCAGATCGTCCTGATCTCGCTCGGCTCTGTTCTGCTCACGCTCGGGATCATCAACATTGTGATGGACACGCTTCGGCTGTACCCCGTGATTGTCCGTCCTGGCGTGGCGTTGAGTGATGTTTTTGAGACAAATACCCAGAAAACCGATCGATTGAACCGATCATGAAACCATAGGTGGGGTTTGCCCATAGAATCGGTAGCGGATACACCACAACACCTATGGATGGTGCGTTTTTTACACACGGAGGGCTCCATGCTCACATTGAAATCAATGCGTTCTTCTTCACAAATCCTTGCTGCAGCCCTCGTGGTCTCCGCAGCGGGTTCATCCGCTCTGGCAGCGACCGATGAATCGGTCAGTATCGCTGTCCTTGAAATCTCGGGCACACCCGCCGAGATGGATGAGGGATTCTCATGGCTCGGCGAAGGCTCCAATACGCTGCTTGGGCTTGTCAACACCATCGACACACTCGCGTACGACGACGAGTTTTCAGGCATCCTTATTCGGCTCAAAGACGCTGCCCTCGGCACCACACAGATCGAAGAACTCGGGCAAGCCCTTAAACGCTTCCGTGAAGAAGGCAAGAGTGTCCACCTTTTCGCGGAGGGCTACGCCACTTCGGGTTTGCTGCTCGGTTCGTTCGTCGATGAAACCATGCTGCAGGCGGGCGGGTTTGTCTCGTTCCCCGGGCTGCATATGGAAGAAATGTTCCTTGCCGACACGCTCTCTTGGATCGGTGTCCAGGCACAACTGGTCCAGGTCGGGGCGTACAAAGGCGCCAATGAGCAGATGACTCGCACTTCACCTTCTCCCGAATGGAACTCGAATATCGATGGGCTGCTCGATTCGATGTATGGAAATATTCGTTCGATGATCAAAGACGGACGCAACATGAACGATCGCCAACTGGACCGTGCAATGGAGATCGCGTGGGCAGCCAACGGCGACGATGCGGTCGAAGCAGGGCTCATCGACTTGGTGATTGATCTGCCCGATCTCAACGAGCACCTCGAGGAGTATTACGATGCCGATGTGAGCTGGATCAATGATCCCTACGCGGTGCGTCAGGCATCGATCGATTTTACCAATCCGTTGTCATTCCTCTCGATGTTTGGTGAAGATTCCGAGTTGCACATCGACCATCCCACCATCGCGGTCTTGCACATCACCGGCACCATCATCGACGGCGATTCGTCCTCGGGCGGGATGTTTGGCGGCGGGCAGTCCGTGGGCAGCCGAACCATTCGCAACTCGATCGAGGACATCCTCAAGGAAGACCTCATCGAAGGCGTGGTGATCCGCATTGACTCGCCCGGCGGATCAGCGATTGCATCGGAAGTCATGTGGCAGGGGATCGAACGGCTCAAGACCGAAAAACCAGTCTGGATTAGCGTCGGCGGGATGGCTGCATCGGGCGGGTACTATGTGCTTTCCGCGGGTGATAAGGTCTTTGTCAATCCGTCGAGTATTGTCGGCTCGATCGGTGTGGTTGGCGGCAAGTACGCCATGGGCGAACTGTATGACAAAGCCAAGATCCACATCGTCGAGCGTTCACGCGGGCCGATGGGTGATTTGTTTAGCGCAACCAAGCCTTGGAACGCGGCACAGATCAATGTGATCCGTGACCAGATGACGGAGACCTACGACCTCTTCACCTCGCGTGTTGAAGCCGGGCGTGACGGGATTGTGCTCTCCAAGACCGCCGAGGGGCGCCTGTTTGTGGGGTCTGATGCGATCGCATTGCACATGGCCGACGAGATCGGCGGGCTTGATGA
>JAESUL010000097.1 GCA_016763115.1 Phycisphaerales bacterium
AGGTCGAAGAGCCCGAAGGCGCAGCCGTAGATGCCTGGGTGCCCGGATCCGGCGCACCACCGCCCCGATCGTCATCATCTGGAGCACTATTCCCTGCCCAGACAAATCCCCCGCCTGCAGAACTCGATGAACTTTTCGCATCCGCATCCTTGATGAATCCGAGCTTGGAAACCCGAATCCGATCAACCCGCTTGACCGCTGCGTTGGGGATCGAGATCGCCCCCGATGCTGCGTTGGTGTTGGCCGATGCAACCGCTTCGAGCACATCAGAGATCACCCAGAAATCCCAGAGCCAGTTGAACGCCTTTGCCTCGGTGATCGTGCTCGGCGAGGGTGCCGCGCTGGGCACCGATGAGAACAACGCATCGTTTCCGGTAAAGATCGCATCGGTCGTGCAATAAAAGGTCAGTTCCTCGGCCCGCCCCTTGTACTCGCCAAGCCGCTTGGTGACGAGGATCTGGTCGAGCTCGATCTCTTGCTTGGGCGTGAGTTTGTCGTCCGAGTTGGCGGCTGCAAGGTTATCGCGTGTGCGATCGCGGAACTCACTCAGCGATGCTGCGAGTGTTTCGGGATCAATCGGTGCATCGGCGTTGAGCCTTCGCAGCAACCGGAAATACACCGATTGCTGGGGTTCGTCGCGTGTGCCGGCGATCTGCTCGGCCATCTCGAACCCAAGCCGACGCATCGCGCGATCGTTCTCGGGCTTGGGCAATAACCCGGCCACAAGGTTTCCGTGATCGCGCTGATTCAGCGCAACCCCGCGCTCGATGACCTCATCGACCTGCGCCGCCCTGTCCAACTTCTGCTGCTTGTAGAACTCGGTCACCGCTGTGTTGGGCACCCGTGATTCGGAGACAACCTCTTCGCCTTCGAGCACCGCGGGCAACGAATAGTTGACCTTGCTCTTGCCCTTGAGCTCGCGGTCCTTAGAGGTGTATGCGTCGCTGGCTTTGTCCTTGATGGACTTGTTGAGCCCGCCTGAGAAATAAAATCCCGCCGGCAACAGCACCGCGATCAGCACAACCGAGATCACCACAAGAAGGTGCCCCTTGATCCATCCAATGAGATTGCTCATCCTTCACCTCCATCAATATTTGCGCCGTTTACATCATCAAGTACCGCGAACCAGGTCACCGTGACCACCGCCTTAGGCGTTGCCTTTGCATCTGGATTGACCAGCGGAGCCAGTGAATCGAGATTCGTCGATCCGACGCGTGGACGCGAAGGGTTCGTGTTCCCCCCGCCACCGCGTGCAATCATTCTGTTGCCGCCCTGATTTGGCCGAGCCGTCGGACGCCCGCCCGGGTTGCCCCCGCCAGCGCCAGAGAACCCCAAACTCGCCCAAGGCACCCCCGCGACCGAGATGCTGTACCCAACATCCTCGCGGCCCAGTTGGCCACGAAGAACGGGCTCGAAGATATCAAGCATGAAGACATCAAGGTTGTTGGCCGCGACCTCGAACCGAGCGGTCATCTCGACGCGCCTGCTTCCAGCGATCTTGGCCATTTCTGCGTCTTGGACAACCGCAGCACTCTGTCCGCCGCTTGGTGCTGCCCCGCCGCCTCCGATGTAGTTGGTGTCCAGACTCATCAGCGCAACCGCCGGTCCGTCACCGATCGCGTCTGCAAGACGAGCATCGTTCTCGGCCTCGGTGTTCGCCTTGGCATTGACCATCGTGATCAATCTCGCCGTACCGTCCATCAGTGTGGTGTACAGCCCGCGATTGTCGAGCAGGCTCACGATCTGGGCTGCTGCGAGATTCGACTCCGCAGAATCCGTCACGCCCGCATCATTGGCTTCGTTGGCGAGCATGCCCGCTTCGCGGATCACACGGTCAATCACCGCGGGCTTCTCGGCGCCCTCAAAGGCCGTCGAATCGAGCAACGGGCGGATAAACATCGCACCCGCTGCCGCGGCGGCAACGCCGGCAGCCGCGAAGAAGTATGGTACCTTCTTGCCCCACATCGCATCCTTGAGCACCTGCACCGGCATCAGGTTCGCACGCAGCGGCGCCTGGTCAAATGCCTGGAGCACACACCCGTACGCGGTGGCCATGTTAAATGTCGCCGCCTGGAACTCCCCGGCCCGTGGGCCCTCGAATGTCAGTTTCTTGAACTGCTCGAGCCGGTACACATCAAGGTGCAGCTGCTGCTTGAGGTACTTGCGCAGCCCGGGCAAGCGGAAGGTCGAGCCGAGCCCGATGAGCCGCTTGAGATCACAATCCGCGTGCACCGACTGGTAGAACCCGATCGAACGCTGGATCTCTTGGACAATATCAGAGAACACGGGACGCATCGCCTGGAAGACATGACGGGCGTGCTTGGATTGCTCGGCCTCGCGTTTGAGCTTCTCGGCCTTGGAATAACTCAGCTTGAAACTGTTGACCAACGCCTCGGTGAACTGGTGCCCACCGATCGGGAAGGTCCGCACCCAGACTCGCCCGGCCTCAGCGATAATCAGGTCCGTCGCGACCGAACCGATATCAAGAATAATCGTGCCCGGCGTGTCATTGGTAAACCCGAGGTCCGACGCCAGAGCGTTGTACGCCGCCACCGGCGAGAGCGTCGCGGTGTCGGGTGTCAGCCCAACATCATTGAGCATCGACAACTGCTCGGCGATCCGCTGACGGGTCACGGCAAAGATGCCGACCTCGATCTCGGGCGAGTCGGGCGATACAAAGGTCTGGTAGTCCCATTCCACCTCTTCGAGCGGGAAGGGGATCTGCTGGACCGCCTCAAACTTGACAATATCGGGCACCTTCTTGGGCTCGACGGGGGGAAGTTTGGCAAAGCGGGCGAAGCTCTGGTGACCGGGCAGCGACACCGCGATGCGGGCGCCAGAGAGGTCGTACTGACTCACGAGCGTTCCCAGCGCGACGCGCATCGCGTCGGTCTGGTCGAGTTCCGGCGTCGAGAGAACCTTGGCATGGTTGATGATCGCGAAATCGAGCACCTTATTGGTCTGCCCGTCCGTCTCGATCTTCAGGGCCTTGATCGCCCCGTACCCCATCTCGATGCCCCAACATATATTTGACGATCCCATAGAACCTCCAACTGGTCAACTTATTCTCAGAACGCGCGGGTGTGCCGCTGCGGGAAGGGATGGTACCCGTCCCGATGATCGCTCGCGGAACAATACGGACCGTGACCCCCCGAGTTCCGTTCATGAACCCGGTTGTGACATCCGTGTGACATTCCACCGGCTCATCACCGGTGGCACAGGCGTCCCGACTGTGCCACCGTTTTTTCTGCTTTAGTACATCGCCATCGCAGCGCTGGAAACAAGGGTCGTCCCTTGCGGGTCCATCGCGGCGGCGTAGTTGAGCAACTCCACCCGCTCGGGATTCACCGCACGGACTGTCGCCGTCAGGTTCCCGACCGAGCACCACCGCGTGGGGTTCTGTTGCCACGACATCGACCCGATCAGATCATCCATCCGGCGCTCGACCACCAGCGCGAGCATTTCTTGGTCGTGGGCCGCAATCTTGGCCCGACGCTCGTTATCTTCGGGGGTATCACCCGCGAGCGACTCTGGATCACCGAACGCCGGACCGGCGTGGCTCAGATCCGCCGAACTGATCACCAGCGTGGTCCCTGGCAAGGTATCGAGCACCTTGGTCAACGCTTCGACAAATGGATCAAGGTCTAAGCCTTTGCCATCATAGGACTTACCCTCATTGACCACCGGATCATGAATCAACGCCCCGAACACTTTGGGGGCCTTGCCCGCGTCATCAAACCCGAAGATATGCTGAATCCAGGGGATGTGCAGCTCGATCGAATGCTCGTTCTCGTGGTCATAGCGGTTCTCGAACAGCTTGGCAGCGTTCTCGGTGCCCAATGCCGTTTTCAGCGCATCGATCACATCTGTATCCACCTCACACACCCCGAGAGGCGATTCGTACCCTTTATCACACCCGCACACGCCCGAAGCCATCCCGAAATGGTTGGTGCCGAGGATGATGATCCGGTCCGGACGATCGACCACCCGCATCCTGCCGTAGACATTGGCGTAGTTCATCCACCCGCGGATGTAGTCGACATGGGGGGCAACAATCGCTTTGGGGAGGGTATCAAAGCTCGGATTCTCGGCATCCTTGAGGGCAGCCTCGATCCATTGGTCCATCGCTGACCGCAGGGCATCGGGGGCTTTGGCCCGTCGATCCTCGGTACTCATTTCTACTCCATCTTGTTGTGGGACAAGATGTTCGGCGAACTGGGCACTCACACCCGGAGGCAGCAGATCCGCCTCGTCGAAATCAGCGTGCATCTGGGCGAGCATGGCCTCGTAGTTGGGTCCAAACACAAGACCAGCGTCATCAAGCTGGGCGATGAGTTGCTCAAGCATCGGGCGTTCGAGCCCCTTGCCGACCTCAGCGATGATCTGGTCAATATCCCTCGACCCGTCCATCAGAGGCAATACCCCCTGGAATGCGGGGTGGGTGACGATCATCTTGGAGGAGACCTGCTGGGCATCGGTAATCCCGATCATGACCATCTGCTTGCCATCGGGCCCATTGACCGGGACGGGCATGCCTCGCACCTTGCGGAGTTTGGGTTTTTGTTGGTGCTCGGCGTTGGGATCGAAGATTGGCTGGGGAGACTGGGGTGGTGATTGGTCGCTCATATCGTGCTCCTGACGGGCGGTACAAAGTTGAGAGCGAGATCATAGGTCCATATGATGGACGATACAGTGCGGATTGAATTTGAACGCCACGAGAAGCGCGCTACACTTCCCTCCCGCCAAACCCGGCGGGGTTCACGGATGAACATCATCACCAAACCCGTACGCCTCAGGGCTTTGCGGGTGCAACCACCGACCGCTCGCAGCGAACGAAACCGCTGCTCAACGATCGACTTCTTGATCGACAAGGAACACGCCATGCTTGACACACTCTCAGCCGGTGACAACATCAAACTGACCATCACCAGCGTGCCCAGCAACAAGAGCGCCCGCGACACCATCGTCCGCATGATGCGCCGCGACCCGGACATCAAGCGCAACCTCACCCGCGCACAGAAGCTGCGCGCCAAACGCATGCACAGCTACATCCGAGGCGGACGCATGTGGTACGCACGCGAAAAAGCTGCACGCATCGCCCAGTGCGAAAACGGCAACGCTTGGACCATGTCCTACACCCATGACATCCGTCCTGACCTTGCAAGCATTGAAAAGTACCTCGCTTTCGAGAAGGCTTAAAACCTCAACCCAAGGAACACCATGAAACTCAAGAACCGAATCGTGCCGACGGCGATCTGCACCTCGGCGTTGCTTTTGAGCGCGCTGGGCGGATGCTCCAAAGATGACAGCACCCCCCCAACCCCCACTGCGCCTGCTGTTTCAACAACGACCGACACCGGCGATGCCGATGAGCACGCCGGTCACGCCCACGGCGACACCGATGCCGCACCCGCCAAGATTGTCCGTTCGGACACCTACGCGGATATCCTTGGCGTCATCACCGCGATGCCTGTCGATGGCGTGCCTTCGAGCCAACTCAAAATCCGCCACGAGCACATCCCCAACTTCCAGAAAAAATCCGGCGAGATTGCCCTCCACCCGAAGACCGGTGTATCGGGAATGCGGTCGATGGACATGGAGTTCCCACCGGCTGATGGGCTCAGCCTGGACGGGTTTGCGGTAGACAACAAGATCAAGTTCACCTTTGTGATCAACTGGGGTGGCGAGCGTGCGTGGGAAGTGACCAAGATCGAGAAACTCGATGCCTCAACGGAGATTGATTTCTCTGACAAGCCCGCCGCGATGGACCACATGGACCACGACATGGACAGCATGGACCACGACATGCCAATGGACCACGACGCTCCGTAAGCCGACGACCAAATTTTTCCGTATTCCAAACGCACCCGCACTCACAGGCGGGTGTTTTTTCATGATTGGATTGCAGCAGAAAAAAACCCGGCACCCAGCGCAAAGCCGAGTACCGAGTCTCGTGGGGGTCTTCAATAGATGCGCCCGGGCATCAACTCTCGCCGATCAAAAAACCGGCAGTCTCATATGTAGGATTCATTCCGCCGACGAGAATCGCCAACGGCCTGCAGACAAGAACAGATCCGCACAAACCGACAAACGGTTTCAGTTGAGTTTGCAATTTCAGAAAATCCGGGTAAATAGGCTGTTTACGGGCGGTATCAGCCCGGCGAGAGCCTGCCCTGCACCATCTGCAGATCCGCCCAGACCTTTCGGCGGTTCTCCTCGGTGTACGAGCGGAGCAGGTACGCCGGGTGATAAGTCGGCATGATGGCGATGCCGCCCACGCCGATCTGCTCGCCGAGTTCGGGAGCAAACTCATGCCAACGCCCACGCAACGAACGCATCGTCCCCTGCGTCTGCAGCACCGTGTGCGTCGCTGGCAATCCGAGCGTGACGATCACCTTTGGTTTGATAATCCGGATCTGCTCGTACAGATATGGCGCACAGGCTTGCGATTCTTCGACGCTCGGCGTGGCGTTGTTGGGTGGGCGGGCTTTGAGCACATTGCAGATGTACACCCGCTGACGGCTCAGCCCCATCGCCACGATCATCTTCTCGAGCAACTGCCCGGCGCGCCCAACAAACGGACGCCCGGTCTCGTCCTCTTGCTGCCCGGGTGCTTCACCAATAAACATCAGTTCAGCGTCCGGATCACCCTCGCCAAAGACAATGTTGGTGAATCCCTGGGCAAAGTGCTTGTGCGGGGCATCGAACTCATATTTGGCGCGCAACGCTTCGAGCCGATCACCCGATGATTCCTTGCCCTCGTACGACGCGCGGATCTCAGCGATCGATACCGCCGGCGGCGGTGCTGGCTTGGAGAGCCGCTCGGTGGAAGGCGCCGCGGCCTCTTGCACTGCTGGACGAGTCTCGACGGATTGCGCCGTGTTTTCGACAAGGCTGCTCGGCGGGGTGCCGAGGGGCAAAAAATTGACGCCGAGCAACCTCGCGGTCTCGGCGTGCTGGGCGATCAGATGTCGAGCGTCATTCTCCACACCGGATCATAGGTGGAAATAGACCGGCCGATGCGGTCGAATACGGATTAGCCCGGAAGCCCGGGAAGTTCTTTCTTGGCTTCTTCTTTGGCGTCGTCAAGGAGTTGCTGGGCCTTGGCTGCGGCATCTTCCTTGGCTTTGTCAATGGCTTCTTGGCCTTTGCCTTCGAGAAGATCGCCCGCTTGATCCTTTGCATCATCGATCATGCCCGAAGCCCCGTCGAGCGCGCCATCAACCGCGGAGCCCGCTTCGTCCTCGGCGTTCTTGAGTGCCTCGTCGATGAGTGCTTGGTCATCTTCATTCACTTCCGCGCCTCGTTCGGTGCGTGGTTCGGCATCGTGGTTTCCTGCGCCGGTTGCTGCGGGGAGTTTGCTGCCGCTGAGCAGGTCGGGGAGCATTGCCCCGGCGACGCCACCAATGATGAGCCCGAGGATCAAGCCCGGAAGGAATGCGTGTGAAAAACTAGTTGATTTGCCGTCGCTCATTGGAGACTCCGATTCTGAAGAGAAATCATCACGATTGCCATTGGTATGGTACACGAAGATTCACGCACCGTTGGCACCAAATCGGCAAGTCGCGTCAGAGTCCTTGACCATTCATTGATTATTGATGCTTATCGGGGGTTTTCAGCGGAGCCTGCGTATCCGCGAGACCCACATAAAATACTCGACCATCAGCCCAAACCTATTGGCAAAGCCCTCTGGAGATCCGGTCTGAGGAAACGCCGTCTGGGTCCGCCATTGCCAGTAGGCACCGCGGAGCCGAAAGCGTGAGACCAGGCCCATGCGGAGCATTTGAGAGAACCCCCCAAGCAGGTTCAGCCCTTTGGCGATCATGAGCCGCTGTCCTGCCCAGTGTCGGCACCGGCATCTGCATGGTCACGGAACTGAGAGGCGTACCAATCCACCGTCGCCTTGAGCCCGATGCCCAGATCCGTCACCGGGGTGTACCCGATGACACGCTGGGCTGCGGAGATGTCGGCGACAGAATCGCGGACCTCCCCGACACGCACCGGCTGGTGCTCGGGTGCGATATGCTCGACGCCGAGGATACCCTGGATGCGTGTGACAAGCTCGTTGATCGTTGTCCGAACACCCGCGCCGATATTGACGACCTGCCCGTTGATCGGCTCGGCGTGGGTCGCGGCGAGCAGGTTGGCGAGCACAGCGTTGGACACATGCGTAAAATCACGGGTCTGCTCACCATCATCAAAGATCGTCGGAGATTCGTTGCTAAGGAACTTGGTGACAAACGCCGGGATCACCGCAGCGTATGCAGAATCCGCCGCCTGGCGTGGACCAAAGATATTGAAGTACCGCAGGCACGCGGTGTCAAGCCCGTAGCTGCCCGACCATGATCGGCACAGCGATTCGCCCGCGTGCTTGGCAGCGGCGTAGGGCGACATGGGTTCGGGCGCCATGGATTCGATTTTGGGCAGCTCGGGGCTGTCGCCATAGGCGGAACTCGATGCGGAATATACGACTCGATTCACCCCGGCCTTGCTCGCGGCTTTGAGCACACGCATCGTGCCCGTTGCATTGACCACCCATGTCCGGTCCGGGTCCTCGATCGAGAGCGGGACCGAACTCACGGCGGCGAGATGGAACACCACCGCTGCACCATCTATCGCTTCACCCAGAGCGGAAGGATCAAGGATGCTCCCCTGGATGAACCGGATGCGGTCTGGTTCGAGATCCATCAGCGACGCGATGTGCGCGGGGGTGGAGTTGGAGAGGTCATCGAGTACAGCGACGCGGGCACCGAGAGAGATGAGCGTATCGACGAGGTGCCCGCCGATGAACCCGGCCCCGCCGGTGACGCAAACCGATTGTCCGCCGATGCGTGGGCGGAGGTTGTCAACAATCTTGGCGGGGAGTCTGGTCATGCCTGCAATGGTATGTCCCGAAACCGCCCCAGGGGTGTCTGATTTGCCCTACAGATTTGAGCCATATCCACCGAGCGGCAGCGGGGGTTATGGACACCCAGCATTGAAGTCTTCTAGATACATAAGGATATCGGCAAGCGTAAAGCTGCCATTCCCGTCAAGATCCGCTGACGGATCCATACTTGACCAAGCATCGAGGAACAGGAAGATATCTTGGAGATTGAGCAACCTGTCTTCGTTGAGATCCCCCGCGCAAGGCAGCGGGCAATCACCATTGAAATCAAGCACCAAAAACTTTGTGCTGTGGCACATGAATATGGTGTCCCCGACCATCTCGATATCATTTGTTGTCCCGGCTTCATTATATGAGCTGATCTGAAAAGCGGCGAGTGGGTTGGTGATGTCGTAGATCTGCATCCCGGGGCTCTCGTCGGCAACAAACAGCCTTGTCCCGCTCACCCCGATATTGCGTGCTCGTCCGGGTGTATCGATGACGGTCATCAAGGACGGGGCGGTTGGTACGCTCACATCGAAGACCTGGATACCGAACAACCCGTTGGCAGCATACACGATTGATCCTGATACCGCTACGCTGTAGTTGGAGTCCGGGTCGATCGAGATTGTACTCAACAACACCGGAGCGGCGGGATTGGTGATGTCAATAATCCTCATCCCCGCACCAAAGTCGGCGAGGAACGCGAGGTTGCCCTGGATATCAACATCCCACGAGTTGTTGCCCGGATTGGCCCTTGACCCAACCAGGACGGGTGCCGCAGGATTGGACACATTGTAAATCTGAAGCCCCATGTTTGCATCCGCGATGTACGCAAACCCGTTGGCGACTTTGATTCCCGACGCCGCTCCAGGTGTATCGATCGAGGAGACGAATGTTGGGGAAGTTGGATCGCTGACATCGATAATCTGCATCCCGCTCAGCCGGTCCGCAACATACGCGAACGATCCAGAAACCGCAACATTCCATGCGGTATCCGGGGTGTCGTATGTGCCCAGCAATATGGGCTCTGAGGGCTCTGAAATATCAATAATCTGAAGCCCCTGACCCAGGTTGGTGACATACGCGATATCCCCAACTATTTCGACGCCACGAGTCAGTGTTGGGAAAGTGAGCGATCCCCACACACAGGGGGCCTGCCCCGGGCCGGCATAAGAAAGTGAAGCCGATGACAAACAAATGGCGGTTGTAAAGAGTTTCAGCATGCTATTTCTCCATTCTGGACTTACTAGCCATCATTGCAATAGAAAACAAGAGACTGTAATTATATCAGAATCGATATCTCACTACAAAGAGAATCCCCGCGCACTGCACGGGGATTCTCTGGAATATTCAACTCTGTGTCCACCAGATGGGTTATCGGAACCCATCCGTAAATCATTCCGGGCAACCGGCGTTGAAGGTGGCGAGGTAGGCAAACACATCCTGGAGGTTGAGCACGCCGAATGGTTCCGCGAGGTCCGCCGAAATATTCGAGTCATTAAACAACGCGAGGTACGCGAACACATCTTGCAGGTTGAGTGTGCCGAACGGTTCGGCAAGGTCGGCTGCGCTGCATCCGCCGTACTGCCCGGTGATCGGGATGATGAGTTCAGGTGTATCGATATCGTTGGAGTTCACACGGATCTCGCCGACGATCGGGCCAGCAACGAGCCCCGCTGAAACATTCAGGGTGTGGATATTCATCGCTCCGCCCGCATCATCGTTGAACGAGCCGGCATCCACGCCAAAGCCCACATCGGTATCGAGCGTGTAGGTGATCGAGTTGATCCCGTCTGCGCTCCACAGCACGGTGTCGCCGTCGTTGCCGACATTGAACGGTACATTCACACTGACCCCGATAGGGATGGTCCCGAGATTGATCGAGCCGTCCGCGCCGATGACGCCGGGAACGACAAGGTCGGCGATGACCGGGAGGTGCCCGCCGCCAGATGCCAGTGCCTTGAGCGCATTGGCGATTGTCGGGCCAACCATCGCGTTGGTCGTTGTTGCCAGCGAGACATTGAATGTTGAGCCGTCGTTGCCCCATGAGCGGTACGAGTGGTTCAGGTCGTTCCAAGTGGTGGTCGAGTAAGGCAGCCCAAATGCGCCCTTGTAGTCGAGCCCTTCACCGGCACCGAGATCGAGATCAAAGAGAATCTGGTCTAAGCGGTCATCCATACCTCCTGCACCGGAGGGGTCTTGCGTGTGCACGAAGCGGAACGAGAAGTTGTTGTTCCAACTACCGGGGGTATTGATCGCGTCGGCGAACCGTCCGTTGTTGTTGGCCTGCGAGTTGATGAGGTGCTGGTAGGCGGCCTGGTTCGAGGACTGGATATTGAAGTCAGCGCCAAGGATGAAGTTCCACTCGGGGTTGAGCCCCTCGGCATCGGTGCGGATTTTCTGGGCTTCGATGAGTCGACGCGCCTGCGATGCCGAACTCGAACTTGCCTTCATGTGCCATGAGTAGATCGCGATAACCGACGCGGGCGCATCATACCCGACGAGTTGAAGGTCGTAGCGGTTGACATCACGCGGCGCACCCGAGGTCCCCGGATCCGCGGGAAGAATGGTCGTCCCGAGGAACACGAGCTTGGACGAACGGTAGAACATACCGTTGTCGGTGTCCCGGCCATTGGTGAACGGGCCGGCAACATAATCGCCCGGGCTCGATGGTGCGGAGTTGAGAAACCCAACCAACGCGTCGACCGCGGATTGCGAGAGGATCTCTTGGACGACAAGCAGGTCTGGTGCCATGGTGCGTCCCTCGAAGGACCCAAAGACCGCGGTCTGAACCGCCCCGCCGTTGGAT
>JAESUL010000098.1 GCA_016763115.1 Phycisphaerales bacterium
CCGTTGAACCCAATGGCGGCTTCGTTGAGGAAGCTGTTGCCGATGGTCCTGAGTTCAACATTCTCCCACTGGATACCGATGATCTGGGTGCCCTCGCCAAGGAACCGCTCGATCACGATGTTGCTGATGTCACCCTCGGCGTCGATGCTCTCGATCCCTTGAAGTTGGAAAGAGGTGCTCTGTACGGGGTCGATTTCGCCCAATGCGGGCGAGCCCCAGATCGAGAGTGAGTTGTCCAATGGTGCAGCCGCCGGGGTTGCCGATGCAAGCGTGGTACCCATTGCAAGTACGATTGAGATTGTACAGATGGATTTCATGGTCGTTGTCCTCGTAAAGCATCCCGGCACACACAGGGCCGAGATTGACAGAACTGTCCGGGTGAAGAATGCCCCAGATCCGTCCGAAAACCAGCGATCTCGCGGATTCTCGCCCCGATGCCCCGTCAAATGCGATACGCAAGCGCATAAAAAAACCCTGCAACTCGGCAGGGCGGTTGGTTAACTTGAAGTCGATGTGCTTAGAGGGTCTGCGTCGTGCGCCCGATGCGCCGGCGACGGCTGAGCAACTTGCGACCGCTTCTGGTCTTCATGCGTGCACGAAAGCCGAAGGAACGACGGCGTTTGATGTTGCTGTTTCGGCGTGGGTAGTGCATTGCCATGAGATCATCTCCAGATCGCTCACCGACATCGATGAGGGTCGAGAGTGTATCCCCGCGATGAGCGATCGTCCAGTTTGAGGGACACTTGGACCGGAATTCATTGGACAACAACGGGTTGGAGCACGATAATGGGATCATGCGGGGACTCAAATGGGTCTCTCGGTTCCGCGGTCCCTCGTTCGGTGTTTGATCGCAAACACAGGGCGAGCGTTCGTCGAACCGCTTTACCACCCCGCAATCTCACTGCTGCCCGCTCACGCCCCGCTTGTCGTTGGTGCGTGCTGGGTCTGCGTTGACGCGGAGATGGACGATGAGCGAATACGATATTGCCGAGGCCCAGCGGGCGCTTGGGTACACCTTCAAGGACATCGAGATCCTTCGGCGTTCAATGCGCCACGCATCGGTGGCCGAGTCACGATTGGAGTCCAACGAGCGGCTCGAGTTTCTCGGCGATGCGATCTTGGGGATGATCGTGTGCGAACGGATCTTCATCCTCTTCCCCCACCTGCTCGAAGGGGAGATGACCAAGATCAAATCGCTGGCGGTCTCGCGGACAACCTGCGCCGAGATCTCGATCGAGATCGGGCTCGATAAGTTGATCGTGGTCGGCAAGGGGATGCGGACGCACAAAGAACTCCCTCAGTCATTGGCTGCAGCCATTCTTGAATCGGTCATCGCCGCGTTGTACATGGATGGTGGGATAGAGGCGGCCCGCGGGTTCCTTGAGCCTCTGGTTGATCCGGCGATCCACGCGGCGGAACGATCCGGGCATCAGCACAACTTCAAGAGCATGCTCCAGCAGCACGCCCAGCAAACCCTCGGCATCGCGCCGTGCTACCGGATTCTCGATGAGAAGGGCCCGGACCACGCCAAGTCCTTTTATATCTCTGTCGAGATCAAGGACAAATCGTATGAGCCGTGCTGGGGGCAGTCGAAAAAGGAAGCCGAGCAGCAGGCGGCGATGCGTGCGCTCCGGTCGATGGGACTGATCGAAGTCGATGCCAACGGGCAGGCGGAAGTCACGAAAAAATAAGAACCGGAGCTACGCCGATGGCTTGGGCGGCGCCTCAAAGGCGATCACAAACTGGAACCCGATGACCGGGTAAGCGATACGCAACCGGTAGGCTCGAAAATCTTCGGTGTTGTACCCAAACTCATCGACCACCCGTTGAAGCATCCCTTGGTAGGAGGGGATCTCGGGCAGGGCAAGTGCATCGAGCCCGGACCCGAGTTGGCGGATTGAATCCGAGGACGAACTGGCAACGAGATCAATATCGCGTGAACGGTCATCGGGCGATGCGCCGCCTCGGGCCATCATGTTGTAGATGGACAGTTGCGGATCGATCCCATCGAAGAGATCACCATGAAGCAAGATATCGGCAACAAGTGTGACGACCGGCACATCGGGGATCACGCTGATCCCGCGTTTGGAGCGGTTCTCGCTCGCGTACCTGCTTGAGGTTCCCGGCGCGTGGACCACCGCGAGCATGTCGTATTTGGCGTCCTTGCCTGTATCGGTTGCCGAGAATGTGTGGATGAGTTGCCCGTTGACGATCTTTGATTCGAGCGGCGCTGGGTTATGCTCATAAAACGACGAGAGGTCGATCTCGATGCGTTCTGGGGCTTCTCGATTCGTTGCGATCTTGGGCGGGGTGCCATGGGAAAAATGGATCGGTGTGTCTGAGCGGAGCCGACGCAACCCCACCGTGCCGTGCAGGGTGGTGACATCGAGCAGATCCGGGTTTGATGGGTTCGGGATCAGCATCATGGAGGTGATCCATGTATTGGCTTGCACGCCGAGCACCTGGCCCATGCCCTTGAAAACCTGGTATCGGCTTGCCTGCTCGAACCGATCGAGTGACTCTGTGTTCTGCGTGCTCAACGCGGCATTGAGCGCGGATCTTGTCCCGAATCGTTCGCGGATGAGCCCGTCAAACTCATCGATCGCCCGAAGCGCACGATCACTGATCTCTTTGGAAACCCCGGCTTGCCGAGCACCGTTGACTATTGATCGCAGAGATTCAGGGCCCGGGATGCTCGTGAGCGTCTCGATCGGGTTTTCCTTTTTTATCGAACTCGCCGTTCGGCTCACCATCACCCGAGAGACACCGATGACCCTGGCAATTTCCGTCGGGCGACTCGAACACCCCGGCAACCCATCAAGCACGGCTTGCATCGATGATCGCAGCCCCGCAGCAATGCCAAGGGCGAACGGGCACCCCGACTCGGGTGTGCCGGTATCACTCGACGAGCTGACAAATCCGACATTTCCAATGTTCATGAGACCCCTTTATTTCTTCGGGCTCATTGTACCAAAAATGAGTATAATTGCAAATCATTCCTAGCTCTACAAAATACCGCACCGGAGTTGCATTCCAGATGCGCTTGTCGCGGCTTTACTCGGTCTCTTGTATTTCTTCGCGCCCAGTCCCCTTACGCGTCCCTTGATAGAGTTCGTAGCTCAGAAGCCGACACTCGATCTGGGCGTTGTGGAAGATTTGTCGTGATGCGGTCTTGAGCCCAATTTCGTGCGAGAGTTCTCGGCTCCCGGTGAACACATGCCCGCGGTACCCGCCGCATTTGGACTTGAAGAAATCACCGATCCCTTTGTACACCGGACGGAGATCGTCGGCCTCGCCAAGCCGAAGCCCGTACTCAGGATTCAAGATCACATGCCCGCCCTCGCCTTCACCAAGCTCGGGGACCTCGGTCTGCGAAAAGTCGCAGACCTCAAAGTCGATCAGGTGCTCCACCCCCGCGGTCTGGGCATTCTTCCGCGAAGCCTCGATCGCATACGGATCGTTGTCCGTTGCGATAATCGGCATGGGAACATCGAGCACGGGGCTGGACTTGCGGGCTTCTTTGCGCATCGCGATATACGAACTGTCGATATCGAGCGCAGTGTGCAGACAGCTTGCATCGCTGCGTAGCAACCCGGGCGCACGCCCGCTTGCGATCAATGCCGCTTCGATGGCAAGCGTGCCTGAGCCGCACATCGGGTTGACGAGCGGCGTCGAGCCGTCGTACCCGCTGGCCATGAGCAC